>CAZBIK010000275.1:0-4923 GCA_964491955.1 uncultured Ferruginibacter sp. | reverse complement strand
GGGGGGCGCAATGGAATCGGTCTCTCCCGATGGAAAAAAAGCAGCATTCATCAAGGACTGGAACCTGTGGGTGAAAGACCTGGATACCAAAAAGGAAACCCAGCTTACTTTTGATGGCATAAAGGATTATGGTTATGCAACCGATAATGCCGGGTGGACACACAGCGACAGGCCCATCATGCTCTGGAGCCCCGATTCAAAAAAGATAGCAACCTTTCAGCAGGACCAGCGCCATGTTAGTGATATGTACCTGGTTAAAACAAAAGTGGGGGCACCCGAACTGGAAGCCTGGAAATACCCGCTGCCCGAAGATAAAAAAGTGATACAGATCGAACGTGTGATCATAGATGTGGATAATGCAAAGGTCATCCGTTTAAAAATACCTTCCGACGACAGGCGGGGATCCCTCAGCGATGATATCTCATCCGGTGGGCCCTATGATGATAATGAATGGAATGCCGATGCCAGCAAACTGTTCTTCGTATCCACCAGCCGCGACCATAAGGTCGAAAAAGTACGTATTGCCGATGCCGTTACAGGTGATGTAAGGGAGGTATTTGAAGAAAAAGTGGCCACCCAGTACGAAAGCGGGCAGGGTTCCATCAACAACCGCTTCCTCGACAAAAGCAATGAGATCATCTGGTACAGCGAACGCGATGACTGGGGGCATTTGTACCTGTATGATGCAAACACAGGCAAACTCAAAAATCAAATTACAAAGGGTGCCTTTGTGGTAACCCAGTTGTTGAAGATCGATGAAGCAAAGCGGGTGATCTATTTTAATGCCAATGGCCGCGAACCCGGCCGCGACCCGTATTTCAGCCATTTTTACAGCATTGGCATGGATGGAAAGAACCTGAAACTACTTACGCCCGAAGATGGCAACCACAACATTTCACTGTCGCCCGACGGGAAATATTTTATAGACAATTATTCGCAGCCAAATGTGCCGCCGGTCTCTGTATTGAGGGATATGAATGGCAAATTGATCACCACACTCGAAAAAACGGATATCAGCAAATTACTGGCAACAGGCTGGAGGCCGCCCGAGCCCATCAAGGTAAGGTCGGCCGATGATAAATGGGACCTGTACGGGCTGATGTTCAAACCAAAGGACATGGATGCATCCAAAAAATATCCCGTTGTAAATTACGTGTACCCGGGACCGCAGGGTGGTGGTGTAGGCAGCCGCAGTTTTGGTGCTGCACGCGGCGACCACCAGGCGCTGGCCGACCTGGGTTTTATCGTGGTGATCATTGACGGGGCGTGTAACCCGGACCGTTCCAAATCATTCCACGATGCCTGTTATGGCAATATGGGCGATAATACGCTGCCCGACCAGGTGGCCGGCATCAAGCAACTGGCAGCAGCACGGCCCTATATGGATATTAACAAGGTGGGCATCTGGGGCCATTCGGGTGGCGGGTTTGCTACGGCCGATGCCATGTTCACATTCCCTGAATTTTATAAAGTGGGCATCTCCGAATCGGGTAACCACGATAACCGCAATTATGAGGATGACTGGGGCGAAAGGTATATCGGCCTTGAAGTAAAAGGGCCCGACGGAAAGACCAATTACGAAAAGCAGGCCAATCAAATAAATGCCGGCAACTTAAAAGGCAAGTTGCTGCTGGCCCATGGCGGCATGGATGATAATGTGCCGCCTTACAATACTTACCTGGTGGCCGATGCACTGGTAAAGGCCAATAAGGACTTTGACCTGCTGATCTTCCCCAATGCCCGCCATGGTTATGGCGCCGACAGTTATTATATGACCCGCAAACGCTGGGATTATTTTGTAAAAAACCTGGCCGGTGCCGAGCCGCCAAAGGAATATAAGATAAACCCTAATGCGGCCGCCCCTGCGCCACCGGTTGTTAAAGCAAACGACCCTTCAGGCAGGAAGAACAACATCATCAAACGCATACCGGTATCAGTTTCCAACATCACACTCAATATCTTTGATAACGGAACCATCGACGGCGATAGCATCAGCGTGTATTACAACAATAAACTGCTGGTGGCCAACCGCGGCCTGACCGAAAAAGCCATTAACGTAAACCTGATGCTGGATGAAAAAGCGGCGCAGCACGAGATCGTGCTCTTTGCACATAACCTGGGCAGTATTCCGCCAAACACAGCATTGATCGTGGTAAATGCCGGCGACCAGCGTTTTGAATTGTACAGCAGCGCCAGTTTAACGGAGAATGCGGTGTTGGTGTTTGAGTATAAGGGGAAGTAGGGACTTAAACGTGTTGTCATGCTGAGCTTGTCGAAGGAGGGTTTAGGACTGAAGTAATCTCTCAAAGGTGAACGTCATTGCGAGGAGCCTGCCTGCCGGCCTTGCTCCGCTGAAGCTTTGCGAAGGCGAGTAGGCATTACACGACCGAAGCAATCTGTTAACTACGGAGCAGCATTAAAGAAAGAAAAATACTTAATACACAAAAGCTGATAACAAAATGTACCAGCTTTTGTGTATTTATTTTTAATTAATAGATTTTTTATCTCTTAATATTTTTCTTATTTCCGTGAGGTCTTCCTTTATACTATCTAAGCCTAGTATATATTTCCCAATCCAAAAGAATACTACGGTACCAAAACATCCCGCTATAAAATAAACTGCAATGAAAAACCATTGATTATCTTCCATAATTGTAAGTTTTGATTTATTATCAGAAAAATAGAATGAAAATTAACTATTAATTCAATTTTACTAATTCTTCATTAGCTTCACTTGAGGGTTCAATTACTGTATCCAATACTGTTAGAGTTGGCTCTTTTTTTGTGGATACTTTTTTCTTTTTTGCTTTATCAAGTTTAATGCTATCAAATGGAATGCATTCATGAATAACCCTCTTAAGTGAAGCACTTATTTCATCATCTCCAAATTTACTTTTGAATTTATTCTTCAAGGTTCTTTTGATGAAATTAGTAACTGCTGGATTGAATAATAATCCTGCAACATTTACAGGGTCTAAGGCACAGGTTTTTGACCATAAGGATGCTAATCCTTTATTCACTATTCCATCTTTAGTAATGTACTGCATCACTTCAACACACAGTTTGAATTGAGAGGCATCCGATAGGTCAAATTCAAAAACCTTCCTTGATTCAATGGGTTTATTAAAAAGAATTTTATAAAACTGAAATGATTTACCATTTGTAAGCAATGCCCACTCAATTCCTTCATTTGCTCCATAATTGATAGCCTGTCTTAAATGTTTTTCTGATAATGCAAATGAAAGTGCCTTTACTTCAACAAGAAATTGTCTTTCTCCTTTACATTGAATAACATAATCTGCATAGGTACCCCTTATCATATATTCAGTTTTAACTTCCTCTATTGGGATAAAACCCAGTACATCTGTTAAAAAATGATTTACCATTAACCTGGTTCCGGATTCATCCAGTTCGGTCATTTTATTAAGGTATTTTTTGGAGTATATTTTAAGATTATTAAGCAACTTGGCTTTTTTGTTACTGGTCAGCATGAAGGGTAGTTTTAGGTTTGAAAATATTATGAAGTGGAAATATAAGGCTTTTTTTGGCTGTTTCAAATGACTGTGAACTAAAAATAGTTATTGCACCACGACACTTTACAGTAAAACGGCTTGAGTTAGGATTTTCTTTATTACTTTTAAATATCATGAAATTTTATTTGGGAGTAACAGATAATAGTTGGTTTAACCATTTAGCCAAACTAAATCCAGAGGATGTAAACTTCTGGCAACCTGGTGGTAATACTGTTTTTAAAGTGCTTACACCTGCTTCTCCCTTTCTTTTCAAATTAAAAAGCCCAATAAATGCTATAGGAGGAATTGGTTTTTTCTCAAGCCATACATTTTTACCAATATCAATTGCATGGGATACATTTGGTAATAGAAATGGATGCGATTCGTTTCAGGATTTGCAAAGAATGATTTTACAATATCGTCAAGACAGAACAAATGCTAATCCCAATATAGGATGTATAGTTTTAACAAATCCCATATTTTTTAATCAGGAAGACTGGATCACGATTCCTGCTGATTGGAGTAAAAGTATAGTCCAAGGGAAATCTTATTCAACTGAAACAGATATTGGGATGGAGCTTTGGAGTAAAGTAGAAAGATTACTTCAAAAATATTTGTATCCTGTAGCTGATGAAACGAAAAGCCAGTTAATATTAGAAGACCCTCAAGCTATGTATGGGCAGCCTTTTTTTACAAAAGTACGGCTTGGTCAGGGAGCTTTCCGGGTTTTAGTAACAGATGCTTATAATAGGAGATGTGCGATCTCAGGAGAAAAGACTTTACCAGTATTAGAGGCGGCACATATAAAGCCATATGCAGTATCAGGGCCTCATTTTATTTCAAATGCCTTGTTACTCCGTTCAGATTTACATAAATTGTTTGATGCAGGATATTTAACCATTACCCCTGAGTTAAAAGTAGAAGTAAGTAAAAGAATTAAAGAAGAGTATCAAAATGGCAAAGAGTACTATAAATTTCATGGTAATCAGCTTTTTACTTTACCCAATCGAGTTAAAGATAATCCTGAAGGCAGATTCATAGAGTGGCATAATGAAAATGTTTTTAGAAATTAAATTTGTCAGTAGTTTTAAATATAATAGCTCAATATAAAATCACAAAAAATAATTATCATGAAAATCTCCATATATAAAAAGGTTCAATCTAAGTTAGTAAAAGCTTTCTGGAGTTATTTAAAACCATTTTTTGTAATTTTTTTCATTCTATTAAACATATCACTCTTTTCTCAAAAAAAGAATGATACATCTTCTGTTTATATCCCTTACGATTATATTTTAGGTCAAGATGCAATTAAAGGTTATGCAAATAATAATAATACGAATGGATTATTTTGGGGCTCAACATTTGATTATGCAGTTTTTGAATTTACAAACATCTTGAAATCTAATATTAG
>CAZBIK010000274.1:0-4942 GCA_964491955.1 uncultured Ferruginibacter sp. | reverse complement strand
TTGCATATTGTTGTCACTTTTTTGCTTGCCCAAAAAAGTAACCAAAAAAGGGCACTCCAAATCGATTACATCCCGATTTGGAGATGGTTCCCTGATTAAGCTTTAGTACTACTGTGAATTGTACATCAGTAATTCTACTCTTAGGAATTATGAGTATACTGCATAGCTGATATTATTCTATGTAAATTGTAAAAGAGGATGTTACTATAGCATACTGTTTTGAAATTAAGAGTAAAGGACATATGCTGAAGCTACAGTAGTACAAATGATGAATATAGCTACTGAACGAAACGGGCAGTATATCGTTTCGTTCTTGACTTTTTTGTTACTACTGAGCGAAGTCGAAGAATTGTGTCAAGACAAAAAGTAAAATAAGAAAAAGTAAAGTAATAACTCAATACATCTCCACCTCCTCCATCATCTCCTCCAGCGCTTTGCGGCCAAGCTGCTGCAGCAGGGTATTGCAGAGATAGAGCAAGGCAGCCGGCAGGTCGCCGGTATGGGGTGGTTTACTTTTTTTGTGCCGATTTATAAACCGCAATCCGGTGCGATCTTAATATATAGGATGATGTGGCCGGATTGCCCGACAACTGAAAGCTGATTGCCCCTGAAGCTTCTTTGGGCATATGGCAGTCAATACAATTATCCTGTAAAGCCATGCCGGCAGCAGGTATTACTGTACAATAATTTTTTGTTGCTTCACTGTGGCAACCCATGCATTTTTGGGAGTATTGGGCTACCGTTAAATTTGAATTGCCATGCGGATCATGACAGGTACCGCAGGTCATGCTGCTGCTTTTTAAAAAGCAGGCGCTCTGCTTCAGCAGGTTAAACTGGTTGCCATGCACATCAAATTTAGTGGTGCTGTCGGCTGCCATAGCCGGTAAAAAATAATTGGCCAGCATATCGCCCGGCCTGAACAGGAACCGGGATTGTAATTTTCTTTTGTCATTACCCGAGTGGCATACCGCACATTGGTCAAGCTGTTGTTGCCGGTTAAGCTTGTTGATACCTGCCAGGAAGGCTGGCGTTTTATTATCGGGATTTTGTTGGTGAAAGTCAACATGTTTGGCAGCCGGTCCGTGGCAGCGCTGGCAACCGATGCCCGCCACCAGCGAATTTTTTTCAAATGTTTCAGTGGCATTGGCATCCGGGTTAAAATAATTACCGGCGCCGGCCGTATTTTGTTTATGCTTTATGTAGCTGCTGTGGCATTCAAAACAATCTATACCTATCATGCGGGTAAAATTGGGAACAGTGGCCGAAAAGCCGGGGCTGGTACCCCAGTTATTTGCAGTACGGTAATAAGAAAGAGGCAGTTCATAGGTTTGGTCATGCAGCCAGTACAGCGAAGTTTGTGCATGCCGGCTACCAAAAACAATATCAAAACGGCGCGCTTCTGTTACCCGGTTGTTTTTATACAAAACCTGGTACAGGCCGCTGTCTCTTTGCTCCATCAATACTTTGGTGAGGCTGTCGTATATAAAACGGTTATGCCTTTCAGTAAAACTGCCCAATACATTTTGAGGTGTGGCTAATGCCGATGCCATGAAATGTGCCGATACCATTACCGAATCGTACACAGCCTGGTGGCATTGCCGGCAGCTTTGTTCCGGTGCAAAGGCGGTGCCCCGCGGATCGGGCTTTGCAGGGGTGCTGATGCACTGCGATAAAAAAATTATGAACACAAAAAGCAATGCTGTAATGGCCACTAACTTTTTGTTTATTTTCATGAAGGAAAATTAAATCATTTTTCTGCAAAATTATCAGCTAATAACTGATAGACCCTAAAACCAGTATCAAAGGCATGAATATATGAACGGCCCAAACCCTGCATGTTGTTTTAACCAGCCTTTACTTTTTTACCCATGTAAAAATTACAAAAACGGTAAACCATTAAGCCGGTTTATACGTTAATGAAAGTATGAGATCAGGCATATGTTTATTGTTTTGTTTGCTGCAGCTGGCCTGCAAAAAATCAGATACGTCAACAACGGTTTATACAGGTACGGGTGGTAATACCGGTCCCCGTAAAACCTGGCTGGCGCTTGGCGACTCGTATACCATCGGCCAGTCTGTTGGGGCGTCCAGCCGTTTTCCCACACAAACAGCCAACCTTTTAAAACTGTCGGGGATCAATATTGCCGATCCCGATTTTATTGCCACCAGCGGGTGGACAACCAACAACCTTGCCACTGCCATTACCACACAAAGCCCGGCCATACACGATGTGGTGAGTTTGCTGATTGGGGTAAACGACCAATACCAAACCCACGATACCAGCGGTTACCGCCAGCGGTTTACCGGCCTGCTACATTCAGCTATTCAACTGGCAAACAATAGAAATGATCATGTATTTGTACTCTCCATACCCGATTACAGCGTAACCCCCTTTGCTGCCGGCAGTGATACCGCCCGCATACGTAAAGAGCTGGACTGGTTTAATGCCATCAATAAAAACGTTACGGAAAATTATGGCATAGCGTACCTGGATATAACCCCCTCTACCCGGGAAGCAAAAACCAACCCTGCACTACTGGCGGGCGACGGGCTGCATCCTTCCGGACTGGAATATGCCAAATGGGCCAACCGGTTGGTTAGTTTGATGTTGCCGGTGCTTAAATAAAACCCGGCTGCAGTGGCCAGGCGTATTATTTGATACTGCTCTGGTACTTAACAAAATTTTTATGGGGCATTAACAGCGCCTGTAATGCAAGCCTGGTAAAAATAAAAATGGTTCGTGAAGACACGAACCAAGGCTGACAATACATTTTACCAGGTAATTAAAGGTTAACGTCTTGTGCTATTGAAAAGCTACTTGATATTTTGAGCTGCTAAACATCAGGGAACTGAATTTGAGTTTACAGTAGTTCAAATGCTTAATCATGGCTCGTTCCCGAAAACGGGGTGTAATCGTTTTCGGGGCTCCTTTTTGGTTACTCCTGAGCGAAGCCGAAGGATTTGGAGAAGCAAAAAAGTAAAAGACAAAATATTAAAAAACTTCTTGAAATAATTTGTTATCATTTAATTTTATAATAGCACAACACGGTAAAGTTTATTTGGAAAATGCAGGTTTTAGCTCACAAATTCATTTCCGGGTTATCCATTCCAAAGCTTAATGAATCTTCCTTGTGTGGTTTTGGCGCTTTCAATTTGGACACATCCATTTGCTTGATGCTCTGCAAGGTGTTTACACAATTATCTACCAGTTCCTTTGCAGTGCGGTTTACATATTCACTCTTTTTGAATTGCAGGATGTTCTTATCCATGTCTTCCGCCGTCCAGCCACGGCTCCAGCCAAGAAAACTAAATGGGGGAAACGTAAAACCAAGATCGGTAAAGAACACCATCATCTGCCCGGCCACCTGCTGAATATTATCCTGTCCGCCGGTGATGATGAAAGAAGCCACTTTATTTTTCACCAGCACCCTGTCTTTCATCGTAATCTGATTTTGCACACAGTTCAGCCGCTCAGCCATTTTAAAATACAGTGAGGAAGCATTACCCCAACGGATAGGGGTAGCTACTAAAATAATATCTGCCCACAGGATCATGTCGCGGTACACTTGTGTCATGCCGTCGTTGGGTTCCATTTCGGTGATACTGCAGGGCCAGGTGCAGGCATTCATGTGCTGACTGTAATATCCTTCGCAGGCACGGAAACCCAGTTCCCGCAGCTTCAGCATTTTTGTGGCAGCACCATGTTTTTCAGCCGCATATTCCAGTGCTGTTTCCAGTGCCGCTTCCGATGTGCTGTACCTGGGTAATCCATCATTCATGTTGGTAGTGCTGATACCGAGAATATTTTTTGACGTGGGTGTCGTTTCATATTTCAGTTTCATCAGGTCTTCGATCATCGACAGGTCGTGCATGGCACGGTGTGCTTTGCTGACGGGCTCTGTACTTATGAATATATCATCACCTTCAGTTTTTACTTCATATACGGCCTGTTTGTCTTCATACCCCGGTGGCGCCGAACCGGTTTTGATATTATACTCCCAGCCATGCCAGGGGCAGGTAACATAGTGTCCGTCGTATTTTTCTTCTACCAGCCCCAGGCCCAACGGACCGGCTTTGTGTAAACAGGCATTGGCAATGGCCGTTATCTCATTATTGAAATGAAACAGGGCCACTTTGTGTACCCCGCACTCCACTATTTTCTGGCTGCCGGGTGGTAATTCTTTCAGGGAACATACTTTGATGAAAGGCATAGCTGTAGTTTGTATCAATCTTTAAGTTCCGTAAAAATGGGGAACAAAGGAAATATATTCTTTAGCCGGCGGCAGGGCCAGCTTCGGCAGTAGAAATATTGAGGGGTAAAACGGCCGGGTAACAACATTCAGCGTATCGTTTTTCCAAAAGGCATCATCGAAATTTCTATCAATTTGAAATGCTGGCGTGCAAAGGGAATACCGATGATGGTAATGGTTAGCAGAAGGCCAAAGACCACATGCACCACTGCGGTGTACAGCCCGCCGCATAACAACCAAACAATATTACAGAGGATGGTGAGGCAACCCATATCATTTGAATTACTTACCACCTGCCTGCCAAACGGAAACAATACCAGCCCCGCCAGTTTAAAACATTGAAGGCCCCAGGGTATGCCAACAACTGTAACGCATAACATGATACCCCCGAAAAAATAACCCAGTGCCGCAAAAAAGCCGCCGAAGATGAGCCAGAGGAGGTTGCCGGGGAGGTTCATGCTGATAAATATAAATGGTTTAAATACTGTTATATGAAGATACAGTAAAAAGGTTTTTAGGTAAAAAAGGGAAGTTGTGAGAGTATGTTACGCCGTTGGTTGAAAACCAGACGGCGGCAGAAGCTACCTCCTGTGGCAGAAAAGAAATTCCAGGGGATAAAACAAATACAGAAACGGCGTATTGAAAAAGCGACCTGATGATCTTAATTTTTCTTTTTTGCTTCTCCAAATCCT
>CAZBIK010000273.1:0-4973 GCA_964491955.1 uncultured Ferruginibacter sp. | reverse complement strand
TTTACTGCCGGTAGTATTTATTTCACGGCCGATCTCCTGTAAAATAAAGGATAATTTTTTTCCCTTCCCTTCTTCCGGTTCGTTGATGATGGACGTAAAATATTCGCAATGCTGGCGAAGCCTGATCTGTTCTTCATGAATGTCGATCTTTTCCATGTAGTAGATCAGTTCCTGTTCCATGCGGTTGTTGTCAATATTTTCCTTGCCCACATGTTTTTCAAGCAGCTGGTTAATTTCTTCCTTGATCCTTTTTTTACGGTTGGGCTCCAGTTTTAAAATGGCTTCTTCCTGCTCATTGATTTTGCGGATCCGGCTGGCCAGGTCCTGCTGCAATACAGCGCCTTCATCTACCCGGTGCTGGTTTAAATTGTTCAGTGCTTCCAGCAATACCTTTTTAAATTCTTCATAATCCGGCTCGCTCAATATATCATTGGTTGGCGTTACCACTTCAGGTAAGCGGAGCAGGGCGCTCAAAACTGAATTGGTATCTATTTTCAGATCGGCGGCCAGAGTTTCTATCTGGCTGTAATATGCTTTAATGAGATCGGTATTGATATTGACCGGTTTTGATGTACCGTTTTGTTTCACGATCACCATACAATCAATGGTACCCCTTACCAGGTTTTCCTGCAGGATATTCCGGATCTCAAATTCATAAGGCCTTAACAATGGTGGCAGCCTGAGCTGCAGTTCAAACTGCTTCCCGTTCAGTGCCTTGATCTCAACCAAAAACGTTTTTTCATTTGCTGTTTGTTCCGCCCTTCCAAAACCGGTCATTGATTTAAGCATGTACTGTATTTTAGGCTGCAAGTTAAGGATATAATCACGAGATGGATTTGGGATATTCATCAAAGGGTTTTAAGCCCATGAACCGTTCCGGTTTATCCAGTAGGGTAAACCCGAATTTCGCATACAGGCCATGCGCATCCATTGTTGCCAAAAGCCACCTGCGCAATCCCTGCAGGCCGGGGTGCTTCATGATCGTTTCCATCAGCATTTTTGAAAGCCCTTTACCGCGGAATGCTTCAATAATAAAAACATCGGCTAAATAGGCAAAGGTTGCGTGATCGGTAATGACCCTGGCAAATCCAACCTGCCGGCCATAAAACCCGGATGGTGAATCACCGGGTAACGATTGTTCTTCAGTTGACCGGTTTTGGACAACATACAAACCGAAACAACAGGAGCCGTCAATACTTTTTTTAACCGTCTCAAACGGAATATTTTTTGCCCAATAACTTGATCCGCTTAAATACACGTGGATCATTTCAATATCGAGTTTGCTTTTATCTGTACTGATGATAAATTCGTTTTGAATGGCCTCAAAATTTTTCATGGCAGGGAAATAAAAATTAAAAATACAGTTGTTGTAAAATAAATAAAGCCCGACTTTTTAACGGTCAGGCTTTGCTATATAGATGGGTTAGTAAGTACCGGGAACCAAATTCCCTACACAATATTAAAAATAAATTTCCCTAATCAAAAAATATTTCTCAGAAATTTTATTAACATTTTAAACCGGGCTGTGGATAAGGCTGCCGTTTTTTCGAGGTGAAAATAAAATGTAGACCGTTAATCCGAAAGCCCGGAAGACATTTTTTTTATGGTCAAAAAAATACGATCGCCCGGAAGCATTGATTTTACTGATGTTTCCGAAGCATCACTTTTTAAAATTGACCTTTACTTTTTATACCGGGCAGCATCCCGGCAGCAATTCCTGCTTTTTGCAAAACCTGTTTTTCAAAAAAAATACGGCAAAAATAATTTTAAAATAAAATCTCCCACTTGCCGTTTTTGTTTGATTTTTCAGATAATCACCCGTAAAAGCAAAGCATTGTACCTTTGCTGAAATTTTATATTATGCAATTCCCTTCTCCTGTATCATTGTCCTGGGTCGCTGAATTCATCCAGGCAAAACTGGTAGGCAACAGCGATGAACCTGTAACGGGTATCAATGAAATTCACAAGGTTGAAAAAGGTGACCTGGTTTTTGTAGACCATCCGAAATATTACGACAAGTGTTTAAACAGTGCAGCCAGTTTCATCATCATCAATAAAGAAACTGCAGTACCGGAAGGCAAAGCTTTATTGATCGTTGACAACCCGTTTGAAGCCTATTGCAAAATTGCGGATCATTTCCGGCCATTTGAAAGATCTGTTAAAATGATCAGTGATTCATCAGTGATCGGTGAAGGAAGTTTTATTTACCCGGGTGTCTTTATCGGCAACCATGTACGTATTGGAAAAAACTGCATCATACATCCGAATGTGACCATTATGGACCATTGTATCATTGGCGATCATGTGGTGATACAGTCAGGCAGTGTGATCGGTAGTGATGCTTTTTATTACAATACCAAAAAGGACCGGGAATTGTGGTATAAAAAAATGCCGAGCTGCGGCCGCGTTATCCTGGAAGACCATGTGGAAATTGGTGCCGGCTGTACCATCGACCGGGGCGTTAGCCACGACAGTGTGATCGGCAGCGGCACCAAACTGGATAATATGGTGCACATCGGTCATGATACCGTTACCGGGAAGAACTGCCTGGTTGCCGCACAGGTGGGTATTGCCGGTTTTGTAAACCTTGAAGACGGGGTAACGCTTTGGGGGCAGGTTGGTGTAAACAAAACCCTCACCATTGGCAGCAATGCCGTTATTTACGCTCAAAGCGGTGTTGGGAAAGATGCCGCAGGCGGCAAGGTTTATTTTGGCAGCCCAATTGAAGATGCCAGGGAAAAGATGAAAGAACTGGTCTGGATAAAAAGAATACCGGTACTATGGGAAAAAGTAATGGGTAAAGAGCATTAATTGAATTATTGGTTTGAGGGGTTTTACTGAACTGGAGGACATGTAATTGAACCTTTTTTCAATTTATGTCTACCCATTTCAACCTGGTAATATAAAGATAACTCAAGTGTGTTGTTCCGGTACTTCTTATTGAATGCTGAGTAAGGAATATACGTGTTCACATTTTTTAACCCCCCCTGCCAATTAAGCATAATTCCAACATTGTTTCTTTGATAGATCAAAGAACTATTTATTCCAAAATCAAAAGTACTTATCATAACCTGCCCTGTATTATGATCTTTTGAATTACTGAAAATTAAGTTTGAATGATAACTCCGGGGCCCTCCAATACTGCTCCAAATTCCGGATTCTTTCCCGGATAAAGCAGCAGCTATGTAAAAGCCTGCTGTTAAGCACAGGCTGCTGTTTTTTATCGCTAATAAATTAAAAGAAACCTGTGGGGCAACATACAGATAGTTTATCCTGATCTTTGTATAGTAAGAATTGTCTGGCATAGCAGTATGCCGTAAAAAACCTTTCTTCATAAATCCCGCCATAGCAAAAAAAACAATCTGCTTTGTACTGTTTCCTACATACGAGATCCCGAAAGCAGGGCCCACAGGAAATTTTTCATCATGATAAGGTGTTTCTATTACCGCTTTTGCATTCAAAACTTTACATGCTCCCACATGAACGGCAATTTTATGTTGCCCCTGAACAATGTCAAGAAAAAAAATACAGGCTGAAATTATCAAAAGGGAATGCATATGTTATTGACAGGAATGTTAAATAAAATGCTGCACTAAACACATATTGCATGTTAGACGATCCAATTCATTCAACATCTTAACAGCAGCAACTACAGGCAAAATTAAAAAAAACCATACCCGGATTTAGTTCGTTCACAAGTTGAAATTGCGGAATTACTTTACAGTTCTTGTTTCAATGGCCACCACATTTACCCCGTTCATTTTTTGCATCCGTGTATATTTCAATGAAGTTGCCGTAAGCATGATATTTTCAAACTGAACGATCAGCGGGGTCGGGTATAAGATCTGCATTTCCATCTTGGTTTTTTCAGCATCCCCGAATTTCCAGGTAAAGCGGTATTCCTGCCCGTTATAATAATAAATTCCTGTTTGATCGGTATTGAACTTATACAGATCGTTATCAAAGTTGATGGTATTTTCTGCTGCCCCCCTTTTATAATACAACATGCTGTTGCCGTCGATCACCCTGCTCTCTTCCATTTTCCACGTAACCCCGGTTAACACATTTTCAGGATTGTTCAACGGCGTTTGATTGACCGGTTTCGGCTGCCCGGTTACCGGCGGTGCCGAAATCACAGCAGTTGTAATTGTTTCTTCGGGCCCTGCTGTCATATCCTTATAGTCATACGGCAGCATATCGGCAATTTTTTCCCATGCCCAATACCCATTGATGGTGATGTCTTTCTGTTCATAAAAAAATCCGTTCTGCTCAATATCCAGTGGTTCATTGGGTAAAAAAGAAACTACGGAAAGCTGGAAAGCCGGGGATGCATCCCGGTTTGAATCCAGGAATAAGGCGGAAGGTGTTTCATTTTTATAAATAACGGCCACTTCTTTTTGTACAGGCATGATCCCCACTGTATTGCTGCTGTCGTCGCGGTAATAACGCAATGACCCATAAAAATCCTTTAATGGTATTGCGGTTTCATTGTTGTTGTTTTTAACAATGAACTGGATCTCAAAACCCGATTCATTTAATTTTTTTTGAAATACACTGCGCATAAAGTGCAGGATAGATCCTTCGTAAGCCAGTTTGCGTGCAGCATTCCATTTTTCAGTTTCGGCAATGCTGCCGGATTGCATTTCCCTGAAAAGGGGGAAACCGGTATACAGGCTGAGTTTTGTATTGTATTCATGCACAAATGAATCAAGTTCATATTTAATGGTATATCCCAGGGCATCATTTACGATCTCAAGCGGTTCTGTGGCAAGGATCTTTAAACGGTTTGCACGCCTGTAGTAGAAGAACTTAAGCGCTTCTTTGTTTTTGATATAACAATTTTTGCTGTTTTCTGTTTTGCCGATAAAATTCGCCATAAAAAAATCACCGTATTTTTCAAGCTCGTTGGCCACTTCAAAAGTGGCCTTCACCACAAACTCATCAAGCGATTTTTCTTTTTTCTTTCTGACGAT
>CAZBIK010000272.1:0-4981 GCA_964491955.1 uncultured Ferruginibacter sp. | reverse complement strand
TTCCGCTGTCATCGGCTGCAGAAGCCCTGCAGGGTAAACTTGCCGGTGTGCAGCTAACCACAACCGAAGGTGCACCCGGTGCAGATATTGTTGTGCGGGTAAGGGGCGGTGGTTCTATTACACAGGACAATTCACCATTGTATATCGTTGACGGGGTGCAGGTTGAGAATGCCTTATCGGTACTTTCACCACAGGATATTGCAACGGTCGATGTTTTAAAAGACGCATCTACAACGGCTATCTACGGTGCAAGGGGTGCCAATGGTGTGGTGATCATAACCACCAAGGGCGGCAGGGCCGGAAAAACACAGATCACCTATAACGGTTCAATGGGATTCCGTAAATTATCAAATTTCCAGGATGTAATGAAGCCTTATGATTTTGTGTTGTGGCAGTATGAAAGAAGCCGGGGCAGTGTTCCCGACAGCAGCAGCTTTGCACAAACCTATGGCACTACCTGGGATACTTTACAAAACTATAAGAACGTAAATTTTATAAACTGGCAGGATGAAGTATTTGGCAGAAGCGCAAAATTCTCCAACCACAATGTGGCAGTCAGCGGCGGTAACCAGTCAACCACATTTAATTTAAGCCTAACGGCCAACCGGGAAGATGGTATCCAGATCCAGTCCGGTTTTGAAAGAAAACTGGTAAACTTTAAAATTGACCACAAGGCAACGGATAAATTCAGGTTTGGTTTTACTGCCCGTTACCTCGACCAGGAAATACAGGGTTCAGGTACAACCAATAGCGGAACAAGAACTACAAACCGCCTGCGCCATACCATCAATTACCGGCCCTTTGAACTGGAAAGGCCGGGTTTTGGTATCGATGATTTTGATGAAGCTTATTACCTGGCATCAGCGGGTGCAACCAACCCGGTGATACTTACCTATGCCGAATACAGGAAACAAACCAGTAAAGCATTATACCTTACCGGTTATGCCAGCTACAACATCCTGAAAAACCTTACTTTCCGTACAACGATCGGGTATGATAATGCACAGATCAGGACAGATCTTTTTTACAGCAAGATCACCGGAACGGCAAGGAACTATGCATCCTTACCCGTTGCATCGATCGGCCAGCAGGCTAATTACACATTGAGTAATTCCAACACCCTGCAATACACACTGAATAATTTTAAAAAACATCATGACATCACCCTGCTTGTTGGACAGGAAACAGTGGATGCAAGGTCAAAACAAAATAATATAGAGACCAGGTATTTTCCTTCTGATATTTCGCCTGAAAAAGCATTGGCCAATATGGGCCTGGGTACTGCACCCAGCGGATCAGCCCAGCCATTGCCCACTTCATTTGAAGAACCTCCTGCACGCATCGCTTCCTTTTTTGGAAGGGTCAGTTATGCCTATGATGATAAATACCTGATGAATTTCAACCTCAGGTCCGATCGTTCTTCCAAGTTCAGTTCAGAGAACGGTACCCTGGTCTTCCCTTCAGGTTCTGTTGCCTGGCGTTTCTCCAGGGAAAAATTCTTTGAAAAATTCAAATGGCTTGATGATGGTAAGTTCAGGATCGGCTATGGTGCTGTAGGTAATAACCGTATCGGCAATTTATTGTACCAGCAATTATATGGTGTAACCGGCCAGTATGCATTCAACCATTCCATTGTTCCCGGATTTGCACCCATTGCTTTGGCCAATCCAAACCTTCGTTGGGAAAACAATACTTCGCTGAACTTTGGACTTGACCTTGGGTTGTTCAACAATAAGATACAACTGAATATAGATGCGTATAAAAATACTGCCAAAGACCTCTTACTCGCAGTTGCCATTCCGTCTACTTCCGGTTATTCTTCACAACTTAAAAACCTGGGTTCAACATCCAACAAGGGTCTTGAAATTCAAATCGCTTCTTCACCTTTGCAGAAGAAAAATTTCACCTGGAACACAAATTTTAATATTGCCTTTAATAAAAATAAAGTAGAAAGCCTGGGCGGCATACAGGAACAAACCCGTAACTCCGGCTGGCAGGGAACAGATGGGGTGGATGATTACCTGGTAAAGGTTGGTCAGCCCATTGGCCAGATGTATGGTTTTGTAACCGACGGCTTTTATGGTGTTGATGATTTTGATTACAATGCAACAACCAAGGTATACACGATCAAACCGAATATCGCATTTAACGGGGTGTATGGAACACCACAGCCCGGAATGTTAAAATGGAAAGACCTGGATGGCGACGGGCAGATCACCGCAGATAAGGACCGCCAGGTAATTGGCAATGCCAATCCCAAATTTACCGGTGGCTGGACCAACCAGTTTACCTATAAAAATTTCGACTTGTCGGTTTTTGTAAACTTTGTGGTAGGAAATGATATTTACAATGCAAATAAAATAGAATGGACCGATGGCGCTTTTGGTAACCTCAACATGCTGGATGAAATGAATGGCAGGTGGACAAATATCAATGCATCCGGACAGGTAGTAACAGATCCCACTGAACTGAAAGCATTGAATGCGAATGCACGTATCTGGAGCCCGGTAAGGGTACAACGCTGGTGGCTGCATTCTTGGGCGATAGAAGATGGATCATATCTCCGGATCAATAACGTAACACTTGGTTATTCATTACCAAAGAGCATTTTGAACCGCATTAAGATCTCCAATATCAGGTTTTATGGAACAGTAAATAACCTGGCCACCCTTACCGGTTATTCCGGTTATGACCCTGATGTTACTGCCAGGAGAAGCGATCCGTTGACACCGGGTGTTGACTTTGCGGCATACCCCCGTGCAAAAACATGGATATTTGGTGTAAATGTTACTTTCTAAAAAATAAAATAAAACGCTTGTATATGAAAAATAAAATTTATCAAACAGTACCGGTTTCAATAATGGTCATTGCCTTATTGTTTATTGCCGGATGCAAAAAATATACAGAAGTGGAGCCGGTTTCTCAATATAGTGTTTCACAGGCCTTCTCTGATGTATCCAATGCCACCACTGCCATTGTAGGGGTTTATGATGAACTCCAGGGCGATAACGGTTATGGTATCCGTATAAATATGTATTACCCGTACGACAGTGATGAAGGAATAGTGAGCGGTAATATCGATAACGGCAGAAGGGGCGTGGGCCGTTACCAGTTATTGCTGACAAATAACGAGCTGCTCAATCCTTTTAACCAGTTATATCGTGGTTTGGAAAAAGCGAACTTATGTATCGAGCAGATCCCGTTAATGCCGCAATACAGCACGGGGTCAGCATCCGAGCAGGCTGCATTAAAAAGATTACATGGTGAAGCGTTGACGTTAAGGGCCCAGTTCTTATACCAGTTGATGCTAAACTGGGGCGATGTACCTGCTCCCATGATCCCATCCTACAAACAAACCGACCTGTTTATTCCAAGAACAAACCGCGACTCTACTTATGACCTGCTCATTGCAGACCTGGCTACTGCAAAAGCACTGGTTCCCTGGAGAACAGATGCCGGGCCCAGGAACGAAAGGATCACCAAAGGTGCTGTTATGGCTTTGCGTGCAAGACTGGCATTGTTCCGCGGAGGTTATGCATTGCGCAGCAACGGACAGATGGAAAGAAGGGCAGATTACCTCACTTATTATAATATCGCCAAAACAGAATGTGAAGAATTGATGGCCAGGAGAGACCAGCATACCCTGAATCCGAATTATGAAGACGTGTGGAAAAAAGTAACCTCGTTCACTTATGATCCGCAGGGTGAGATCATGTTTGAAGTGGGTGCAGGCGGCGGAAACGGGAACAGCGACAGCCGCATGGGCAATTATGATGGTCCAAACCTGAGTAATGCTTCCCGTTATGGAGCAGGTGGCGGTGGTATAGTTATGTTGCCTAATTTCTTCTATGCATTTGATTCAGTGGATACAAGGCGTGACGTATCGGTTACCCATTACCAGGTTACTTCAGCAACCAATATTAAATCACAGCGCCGCTTGGGCGAATTGAATACCGGTAAATACCGTCGCGACTGGCGTGTGCCGTTATTGCCCGGCACTGTTTTGAATGTGGGTTACAACTGGAGCATCATCAGGTTTTCGGATGTACTGTTAATGTATGCCGAAGCCGTGAACGAGATCAACGGGGCTCCAACTGCTGAAGCTGTTTTAGCTTTTGAAGAGGTCAGGAAAAGAGGATACCGAAACAATACCGGTTTGATCGGTGTAACTCCGCTTACAAAAACAGGTTTCTTTAATGCCATCGTGAATGAACGCTATCTTGAATTTGGCCACGAGGGTATCCGCAGGTACGACCTGATCCGCTGGAACCTGCTCGCTACAAAACTGGCAGAAACCAGGGCCAAAATTCAACAGATCCGCGACCGGGTTGCACCTTATAATAATGTGCCTCAATATGTTTACTGGAGAAATGTGGGTGAAGAGATCCAGTACTATGCAGGTGTTGGTGCGCCTGCAACTGCTCAGCCTTTCTGGCGTCCAACGCAGGTACCTTCGCCAACAACCGGCTGGACAAGAACTGACTGGGCACAGAATTTAACATCAGCCACTGCTATTGATGGTAAACCGCTATGGCAGGGACTTGCATTTTTCTTTTCACCTGGCAAAAGCGAGTTGTATCCATTTCATCAAACCGTTATTTCATCATACCAGGGCCTTTTATCTCAAAACCCGGGTTATTAAATTTGTATTTTCTCATAAGCGTTAGTTTTAAAGGGGCTGTTGCAAATTGCAGCAGCCTTTTTTAATCTTTTTAAAAACAATGTATGCGATACCTGTTGCCTGTAATGTTCATGGTTGCTCTCCAAAGCTGCAGCAGTATGCAAACAAAAACAGTAAAGCAAACAGAAGAAAATGAAAGGCCCCTCGCATTTCCCGGTGCCGAAGGATTTGCTAAATATACCACCGGCGGCAGGGGAGGAAAGATATTTATTGTAACAAATGTAAATGATAAAGGCCCGGGCAGTTTCCGGGAAGCGGCACAGGCTAAAATGCCAAGGATCATTGTATTTTCAGTTTCCG
>CAZBIK010000271.1:0-4997 GCA_964491955.1 uncultured Ferruginibacter sp. | reverse complement strand
GTTTGTGTATATAAGTACCGTGAAGGCATTTGGGTAAAGGGAAACCAAAAAAACAGCCAGCTGAGTCTGCATTGAATGTGGTCAGCTTTGCTGGGACATCATCAGGCCTTAACAGAACCGGTCACCTGGTCAGATGTTTCCGTGTGTTTCTTTACCTGCTGCTTTACAAGCCGTTTTAGTTCCTTCAGTGCATCTTTTGCAGATTTATCAAAATTTTCCGTGCGGGTGCGTGTATACAGTGTTTCGCCGTAAATACTGAGCCTGATCTCGCAGATCTTATTTTCTCCCCGGGTAACATCCAGGTCTTCTTTCAGCATCACTTCTGCCCTGGAGATCTTTTTATTGATGTGTGCAAGTTCCATAACTTCTTTACGGATGGAATTCAACAGTTTTTCTGATACCTTTCCGAAGGGTGTATGAAATTCTATTGTCATAATAATTAAATTATTGGTTAAAGATAATGGTTACAGGTTAAAAATAAAATGATACGGCCAATGTAAAGATGATGCCCGTCAGTTTAAAGGCTGATATTGAATGGTAAGGCATCTATCACTGTCAAAGGTTAAAAAGATCCGGCCCCGGACTTACGGTTCCTTTTCCAATTAATTGCTTTTTCAATTTCGACAGCAAAAAATACGATGGAAGATGCGGCGCCCACTATCAAAAATTCATATAATGATAGTGATTCAGTTCTGAATATGGGCTGCAGGAAAGGAATATAAGTTATTGCAAACTGCAGCAAAAAGGCGACCAACACCGCACCAATAAGCGGTTTATTGGAAAATATGCCGATACTGAACAAGGACTGGTATTCGGAACGGATGGCAAGTACATGCCCCATCTGGCATAAACACAATACATTAAAAACAATGGTTTGCCAGTGCAACCCGTTGTTGATGGCCCAACCCTGTGCTGCCAGGGCAATTCCGGCCATCAGCATGCCAACCCAGATCATATGCAGTCCCCTGCCATTGGCGAAAACAGTTTGCTGCGGTGGACGCGGGGGCCTGTTCATGATATTTTTTTCCGCTTTTTCAAATGACAAAGAAATGGCGGGCAACCCATCCGAAACCAGGTTGATCCACAGGATATGTATGGGTAACAAAGCCACCGGCAAACCAAGCATGGGCCCCAGCAACAGGGTCCACAGTTCGCCCGAATTGGTGGTCATCAGGTATTTGATGAACTTAAGGATATTGTCATAGATCCTCCTGCCTTCACGCACCGCTTTTACAATGGTGGAAAAATTATCATCAAGCAGTATCATGTGTGCTGCTTCCTTGGAAACATCGGTACCCGTGATACCCATGGCTATACCGATATTGGCCCTTTTCAGGGAAGGGGCATCATTAACACCGTCGCCCGTCATCGCTACATAGTGCCCTTTCCGTTGAAGGGTTTTAACGATACGCAGTTTTTGTTCCGGGGAAACCCGCGCATACACTTTTATTTTTTCAACCTTTGCCAAAAAACTGTCTTCATCCATTTCGGCCAGTTGCTGCCCGGTGATCACCAGTTCATTTTCATTGCCGAGGATCCCGATCCGCTGTGCAATGGTTTTAGCTGTTAAGGGATGGTCGCCGGTTATCATTACCGGTACGATACCGGCTGTTTTACACTGGGCCACCGCTTCCGCCACTTCATCGCGGGGCGGATCAATAATGCCGGCCAACCCTAAAAACTGCAGGCCTGATTCGTGCAATGCACTGTCGGGATTCTCCGGCATTTTATCCCAATACCGGCAGGCAAAACCAAGTATACGGTGACCCTTAGCCGCCATTTCATCAACCTGCCCCAGCATCCCGGGCAGGTCAATATCCACACAGCGCTGCAGCAATATATCGGGCGCCCCTTTTGTAAATGAGATGACTTTTCCATCATGGGAATGGAAGGTTGTCATGAGTTTCCGGTCAGATTCAAAGGCAATTTCGGCCAGTCTTGGCCAGGCGCCTGTTTGTACCTGTAATTCATTGGCCAGTTCCATCAGGGCAATTTCTGTACTGTCGCCTTTTAAATTGCGGTCATCATCGGCAGCCCCATCATTGTTCAAAGCAAATGCATGCAGCAATAAATGCAGTGCTTCGGGTTGTGCAGTGGCTGGCAACTCATTTCCGGCATAGAGTTTACCGTTCACAAACACATCTTCCACGTGCATTTTATTTTTAGTAAGCGTGCCGGTTTTATCGGTGCAGATATAAGTAACAGAGCCGAGTGTTTCAACCGCCGGTAATTTGCGGATGAGGCTGTTAAGCCTTATCATTCTTTTGGCAGCCAGGGCAAGGGAAATGGTGATGACTGCAGGCAACGCTTCGGGGATCGCAGCCACGGCCAGTGAAATACTGGTCAGCAGCATTTTTGTAATGTCCTCTCCCCTCAGCCACCCGGCCACAAAAAACAGCACACATAAGAACAATACGAGTATGGACAGTTTTTTGCCAAAAGAAGCCATGCGTTGCTGCAAGGGTGTAAGTGTTTCATCTTCCTGGAGCATTTTGGCAATGCGGCCCAGTTCGGTCTGCATGCCGGTGGCAATAACGACACCGGTACCACGCCCATAAGTGGCAAAAGTGCCTTTGAAAGCCATATTCGCCTTATCGCCCAGCGGCAGGTCATCGGTTTCCAGTGATCCCGTTATCTTCTCAACCGGGTGCGACTCCCCGGTGAGCGCTGCTTCTTCGATCTTTAAATTCACTGATTCGATGATGCGCAGGTCAGCCGGTACTGCATTGCCCGCTTCCAGCAGGACCACATCGCCGGGAACCAGTGCAGAAGCAGGTAACCAGGAACTGCTGCCGTCACGCAGGACCCTGGCCTGGGTTACAGCCATTTGCTTTAAAGCCTGCATGGCTTTTTCGGCACGGTATTCCTGGATGAAACCTACGAGCGCATTTAAGATAACAATGACCATGATCACAATGGTATCGGTAAGGTCGCCAATGATGCCCGAAATGACCGCAGCTGCAAGTAAGATGAGGATCATCACATCCCTGAACTGGTCTAACAACATGCCCGCAACACTTTTTCTTTTGCCCTCCTGCAATTCATTGGGGCCAACCTGGTTCAGCTTTTCTGAAGCAGTAACCGTACTGAGGCCCTGCCTGTTTGTACCCAGCAATTCAAATAATTCCGGTATGCTCAGCCTGTGCCAGTTCACCTGTGTCGGTTTATTTTTTAATTAAAAAAGACATAATAATGACAAGATAAAAAATGATAAGGGAAAAATGCAGGGATTTATAAAATCAAAAATTTATTCCTGCTGAAGTTTAAGCAATAAAACCCCGGCGCAGCATTGGATACATTGAGCATGTTGAAAACCCATTGACACGATTTATTTATTATGCGCAATAAACAAAGGTGTATCCAGTTCTTTCATCAGTGTATCGGCCATACTTGTTTTAAACCACCTCGACAACTCACTGCGGCGGTATGCACCCAGGACCACCAGTTCACTTTCGGGGTGATCCTGCAAATGGCCAAGAACCTGTTCTTCCACATTCCCCTTAACAACGGTATAGGTTGCCTTTGGAAAATGCCTTTTGATGAACTCCCGCATTAATTTATTTTCGGGTACCCGTAAAGTGGAGAGGAATGTGTCCTTTACGGTGAAAACCTCAACGGGCAGGTCATTCATGTTGCCAAAAAGATAACTGAGCATTTTGATGGCATATAAAGAGGAAGGTTTCCCGTCGTATAACAACACGATCTTATCTACCGGTTTAAACTTTTTGGGAACCACCAGTACCGGGCATTGTACATCCGCGAGCAGGTCCTTCATAAACCGGGTTGGCGGCTTTTCGGCATAATGGGTAAAGGTCTCATATTCACTGATGATGACGAGGTCGGCAAACATGCTTTCATGTTTCAGTTCCTGCAAAGCAATATTCTTATCCCGGTGAACAGCAAAAGGTATCCCGGCTTTTCCGCAGGCGCTTTGAAACTGCTGTACTGCAGCATCCCGCTTTTTTTTATCTTTTGCGTCCAGGGCTTTCATCTCAGCTTCCGGATCATCGGCTGATACCAGTACCCGGTAACTGTCATAGTTCCGGTAAATGAAATCATCCAGGAAAACGCCCACCAGGCTTGCACCGGCAACTTTTGTTACTTGTATGGCATAGTTCAACGTACTTGCTGACATTTTGAATCCATCAAATACTGCTACGAACTTTTTCATGATCGTTGATTTTAGGTTGGACGGGAAAACTATTTATGCTTAAAGTTAGCAGTTCAGGCAAATTCAGCAAATGACATGAATCACCCAGTACTATGATAATCAGCAATAGTTTTACAGTGCATTATAAAAATACAGTTATTTTTGTTGCAGCCATGGTACAGGTAAACCCTTTTTATGTATGCCCAAACTAAAACGAGCCAGTTCCCGGGATTTTTCTGACCAGAATAAAGTGAAAACAGTACGTGGCGGCGCTGCCTATTTTAACCTGCTGGTACAACTGATCAACGGGGCAACAGCAAGCATTCACTTGCAAACCTACATTTTTGATGATGATGAGACCGGGCAACTGGTTGCCCATGCTTTACAGGCTGCTGCAGCCCGGAAAGTGGAGGTTTACCTGCTGGCTGACGGGTATGCCTCACAATCTATGTCGGATGAATTTATAAACGGGCTGAAAGATGCAGGTGTGCATTTCCGTTATTTTGAACCTTTTTTGAAAAGTAAAAACTATTATTTTGGCAGGCGGCTGCACCATAAAGTATTTGTTGCAGATGCTAGATATGCGCTGGTAGGTGGCATCAATATTGCCGACCGGTACAACGATATGCCCGGTGAACCGGCCTGGCTTGATTTTGCATTGTTTGCCGAAGGTACAATTGCCCGGGATCTATGTGTGCTTTGCTGGAAGACCTGGAATGGGTTCCCGGTAAAAATGGATATTACACCCTGCGAAGAAAAACAGATCCTGTTTGATTTTATCCCTGAAGAAAAGACCCCGGTTCGTATGCGGCGCAATGACTGGGTTCGGAGAAAAAATGAGATCTCG
>CAZBIK010000270.1:0-5049 GCA_964491955.1 uncultured Ferruginibacter sp. | reverse complement strand
CGGATCTCATCATTTTGCAAACGTAAAATGCGGAAATCCCTTTTCACGCCCTCCTTGTCCCTTTTTTCCACATAATTTCTTTTGATGATGGTAGAAATGGTAGGGGCATAGGTACTCGGCCTTCCGATCCCCAGTTCTTCCAGTTTCTTTACCAGAGAGGCTTCTGTATAACGGGCTGCATGTTTTGTAAAACGTTCTGTTGCGGTCATTTTTTCAAATGCCAATACCTGTCCCACCGATAAATTCGGCAGCCGGCTGTCGTTGTCCTCATCATTTTCGTCGTCATCGGTACTTTCAAGATAGACTTTTAAGAAACCATCAAATTTGATGACCTGCCCGCTTGCAGTAAGTTCCTGGTCATTGGTGCTGATCTTGATTTTTGCAGTGGTGTTTTCCAGTTCGGCATCACTCATCTGCGATGCAATGGTCCTTTTCCAGATCAGTTCATATAACCTGTTGAGGTCAGGATCGCCAACCGATTTGTTTTCCATGTAGGTGGGGCGTATCGCTTCATGCGCTTCCTGGGCACTCTCATTTTTATTTTTGTATTTGCGGACCTGTAAATATTGATCGCCAAAACTGGTCCTGATCTCTGCTTTGATGGCATCCATGGCCGTTTCACCCAGGCTTACACTGTCGGTACGCATATAGGTTATCTTTCCGCTTTCGTACAGTTTTTGGGCCAGCAACATGGTTTTTGAAACGCCGTATCCCAGCTTACGGCTGGCTTCCTGCTGCAGGGTGGAAGTGGTGAAAGGTGCTGCAGGAGTACGTTTTCCGGGCCTAACCTGTATGTCTTTAACAGAATAGGCTGCCCCGATACAACCCTGCAGAAATTTTTCGGCATCTGCTTCATTGTTATATTTGCTGCCCTCTGCTTTAAAGGAAACCGTTTTATTATTCAGGTCGGTTGCTGCCAAAACCGCTTCCAGTTTAAAACTACTCACGGGTGTAAACTGGTTGATCTCCCGTTCTTTTTCAACAATTAATTTTACGGCCACACTCTGTACCCTTCCGGCACTTAAGCCGCCGCTCATACCGATCTTGCGCCACAATACCGGGCTCAGTTCAAAACCCACAATGCGGTCAACGATCCGGCGTGCCTGTTGTGCATCCACCAGGTTCATATCAATGGTACGGGGGTTTTGTACCGCTTTTTGAATGGCCGGTTTGGTGATCTCATGAAAAACAATGCGCTTGGTGGTTTTGGTATCCAGCCCCAGTACTTCAGCCAGGTGCCAGCTGATACTTTCCCCTTCACGGTCCTCATCCGATGCAAGCCATACTTCATCACTTTTTTTGGCCAGGCTTTTCAGGTCGCTCACCACTTTTGTTTTTTCGGGCGGTACAATATAGGTAGGCTTAAAATTATTGTTGATATCGATGCCCATATCATTCTTTTCCAGGTCGCGGATATGACCAAAGCAACTTTTCACCTCAAAGTCTTTTCCAAGAATTGCTTCAATGGTCTTTGCCTTTGCCGGGGACTCCACGATTAACAGATTTTTAGCCATATTTTAGTGTTCAGGTTTTCTTTGTTTTCTTTACGGGTACTGTGTTTCAATACAAATAACATGTAAGGCATGGCGGTTGTTTTTCCATACATGCTGCTCATTTAAAAACAGGCTGCCATGAGTGCAATATTACTTTAAAATTGAAAAATCAAAATAAATTGTATTCCCGGCCACAGTATTTTAACAGCTTACAAGAACATCATCAGCCTTTTTTTTACTTCCGGATCGTGGTATATTTTCCGGTGCCCGAGCCCTTTTGTTAACAGGAATTTTATATTGGGATGGTTGTCTTCCTTAACTTTTAAAGCATCGGCCCAGGGGGTAATGTCATCGTCTTCATCGTGGATCCAGAGTACCGATGCTTTGATATGGTGCATGGCCCTTCGCATGGAAAACCATTCGGTCTTTTTTCCGCTTACATTAAAAACAAGTTTTTCAAATTCATCACGGACCTTTTCATTTTTTATTTTCAGCATGTTAAAGGCACCATCAACGGCCGTAGTGGTTTCGGTAGCCGGTGCAATGAATACAACCCTCGTATGTTCATCATGCGGGATATCTTCCAGGGCAAGGCTTAATGAAATGCCGCCAAAGGAATGTGCCAGGAAACGCTGAATGGGGCCATGTGTTGCGATCACTTCTTTGATCATGGCGCAGTATTCAATGGCATTTGTCCGGTTACCCTCACTGTGCCCGTGGGCCGGGGCATCAAAGGCCAGTACTTCATATCCTTTTGCTGCCAGCAGGGTTGCATGATCCTCAAATTTATGGGCAGCACTGCCAAAGCCATGCAGGATCAGGGCTTTATCAGGCCTGGGATGATTCCAGCGGTACCCGTTCACTTTTTTATTGTGTAAGGTAAGCTGGATGGTTTCAGCATTTTTTAACGGAGCTTTCCGTACAGATTTTAAAAAAGGGGTTGCAAATACATCCAAAGCCTTTTCCGCAGCCCTTTTTTTTGATATCACACTTAACAATTTAAATTTTGTTTGTACGTACCCAATTGCTAACCTTTGTGTGAGTTTCATAATCAAACAAAGTTAAGCTATGCGGGTTGTAATTATCGGTTCGGGAAATGTGGCATCGGTACTGAGCAGGTTATTTACAAAAACCAACCACGAGATCGTGCAGGTGGTGAGCCGCAATGCCGCCCATGCAGAGCTACTGGCTGCTGAATTTGGCTGCCCATTTGCTGATTATGCCGGGGCCATCAATAAAGAGGCAGACCTTTACCTGGTTGCTGTTGTTGACAGCGCATTGTATGACCTCAACAACAACATACACCTGGGCAATAAACTGATCCTGCACACGGCAGGTTCCGTTTCAAAGGACGTATTGAAACAAATATCCATTAATTACGGAGTACTATATCCTTTGCAAAGCCTCAGGAAAGAAATGGAATACACCGGGGAGATACCCTTTTTAATTGATGGCAATACCGAAGATACAACAACATTGATCGAAGACTTTGCCCGTACTTTTTCGGGCCATGTTGTGAAAGCCACAGATGATGAAAGGCTTAAACTGCATGTTGCAGCAGTTGTAGTAAGCAATTTTTCAAATCATTTATATGTACTGGCAGAAACATTCTGTAAAAAGGAAAAGGTTGATTTCAAACTGCTCCTGCCACTGATCAAAGAAACGGCAGGGCGTATAGAACATATTTCTCCGGCCGAAGTACAAACCGGTCCTGCTGTGCGTAAGGATGTGTTTACCTTAGACAAGCACCTCCGCGTTTTATCCGCCCATCCTGCTCTTAAATATATTTACCTGAAACTGACCGACAGCATCATGAAAAGCTGATCATTACTTCACCGGGAAAACAATATCTGTCTGGATTTTATAGGGATCAACGGGTTTCCCGTTCTTATCAACCGGGTCGGTTATATAAATTTCATAAGGCATACCTGCAGCTATTTTCTTATTGTCTTTCATCCATTCTTTGATGGCATCATATCCCTGGGGCAACAGTTCAAAGGGCCCGAAAAAATGGGCTATCAAAACCTTGCCTGCCGGCATTTCCCGGATATGAACACCGCTCACCGCTTTTGAGCCTCTTTTGTTTACCGGTATTCCGGCTTCAAAAAAATAGGGGGTTTTTTGTTTTTTATACCAGGCCATGGGTGCACCGGTTGATTTGAGTTTGTTCTTTTTCACGTATTCCGACAGTTTTTTGCCGTATATCTTCGACAGTTTTAAACTGATGCGGTCAAAGGTAGCCGCACTGTCTTTGCAGTAAATGACCGTTCTCCGGGGTGCAAGTGTATCCGCAATATTTATAATGGGTGGCCGCTGGGTCCTGGCCTCAGTCTCCTTCTTTGTTTCAACCCTGCCTGCAGTTGGCATAGTGTCTTTTATGACCTTGGGCTTTTCTTTGCTGTCTTTATTGCCACAGGCATACAGGAAGACGGTAATGAAGAGTATGAATGTGTAGAATACTTTTTTTGAATGGCTGTTTTTTGTAAGCAAGCGGCGTATGATTTAGATCGAAAAATAATAAAACCTTTCTGTATTTCAAATTTAAAACGCCGCAGGGCAAGTTATATTTTCCTTAATTGGTAATTTAAAGTAGGTTTGCAACCCGAAATTTGCAGGATATGTACAATATAACATTTAAGTTTGAGCAGAAAGGACTGGAGCCCGTAACCCTGTCAGGAATTGAACCCGACCAGTCGATCCTGGAAGTGGCATTGAAAAATGATATTGAATTGCATCACAACTGCGGCGGCGTTTGTGCATGCAGCACCTGCCATATCTATGTGGATGCAGGTGAAGATCACCTGGAAGAGCTGAGTGATAAGGAAGAGGATTTTATAGACCGGGCCGTAAACCCGCGTTTGAATTCGCGTTTGGGGTGCCAGTGTGTGTTACTGGAGGGAAGCGGGAATATTTCAGTTACTTTGCCCGACCAGACGCAGTTTTTGGGAGAGTAGAAACGAATTTGCAAATGGGCAAATGTGCAGATATGCAAATAAAAAGAAATTACAGTTTTAATAAATATTATTCACTTCAAATTATAAATCAGCACATTTGCATATTTGCAAATCTGCACATTACTGTATGAATACTTTTGAACCCCCCATACACTGGAACGATTACGAAGACATTGCCATGAAGCTGTACGAACGCTTTGGAGATGATTTTGGCGAAAGTAAAATTTACCGCATCCGTTTTACCGACCTGCATAAATGGGTAATGGAGATCCCGAAATTTGCCGGCAAAGCCGACGAAAGCAATGAAGGCCACCTGGAAATGATCCAGAGCAGCTGGGTATATGAGTGGAGGGATAATCAACCCCAAACCCCTAAAGGGGCTTAGTAAACTCTTTTCGGGCTATAAACCATTTAAATTTTTAAGTTTATAAAATAAATTATTCACCTTAAATCTAAGTTCCCCTTTAGGGGACAGGGGCATGCACATTCTCGAAAAATTTAAATCCATCAACACCTTTGTATTTGATGTTGACGGGGTGCTCACTGATGGAACCCGTCTGACATTGAATGATGGACCGCAGGCACGTCCACTGAATATCAAA
>CAZBIK010000269.1:0-5064 GCA_964491955.1 uncultured Ferruginibacter sp. | reverse complement strand
TTGACCTGATGGAACGGCCAGCAGCAGCCTGGTTCAAATGGTTACTGGGAAAAAAGTTCGGGACAGGCCGCTTCCGGACCTTTTGCGGCAAGGGAAACAATTGCGGCGACGGGCTGGCACTGGCGAGGTTGCTGATTGAACAGAACTGCGCTGTATCGGTTTATATTCTTGAATTCGGGAATATCGGCACTGATGATTTTCAAGCCAACCTGGCCAGGCTGCACAATTGCAGTACCGATATCCATTTTATACAGTCTGAAGAATTTTTTCCTGCTATTCAGGAAACGGATATTGTGGTGGATGCCCTGTTTGGCACCGGGTTGAAAAAACCACTGGAAGGGATCAGCAAAGCCCTGGTTCAACACATCAACCAGTCATCCGGCACAGTTGTTTCTATTGACCTGCCATCGGGCCTGTATGCAGATAAAAGTTCAAAGAACAATATTGTTATTCATGCGGCCTTCACCCTCTCCTTTCAAAATTACAAACTGGCATTTTTGCTGCCCGAAAATGAAATGTTTTTTGGGGATGTACACCTGGTTGATATCGGCCTGCACAAGGATTTTGAAAAAAATGAACCTGCAGATCTTGAAATGACCGGTCCTGCTTCTATCCGGTCTGTTTACAAACCCCGGTCTACATTTGCACACAAGGGGATCTTCGGTCATGCGGCATTGTTATGTGGTTCCTATGGCATGATGGGCGCAGCTGTTTTGGCTGCCAAAGCGGGTTTAAGAAGCGGTGTTGGCAAATTAACTGCGTTTATACCTTCATGTGGTTATACGGTCCTCCAGGCATCGGTCCCGGAAGCCATGTGCATGGTTGCCGGTGAGGATCATTTACGATCAGCACCGGGCATCGAAAAATTTGATGCGGTTGGGATCGGCCCCGGCATAGGGACACATGCATCCCATAAAGATCTGTTGACCGAAATTTTTCAGAAATTCAACCGGCCAATGGTCATTGATGCCGATGCTTTGAATATCCTGGTTGCCCATAAGGAATTACTCACTCAAATTCCGGCCAATTCGGTCATTACACCAAACCCGGGCGAATTTGACCGTCTATTTGGAAGAGCTTCCAATGATTTTGACAGGCTGGAACTTGCCCGGCAAAAGTCGAAAGAACTGAATATATATATTGTATTGAAAGGACATTATAGTTTTATCAGCACACCGGCAGGCAAGGGTTATTTCAACTGTACCGGCAATCCGGGAATGGCTACCGGGGGTTCCGGCGATGTTTTAACGGGGATCATCACCGGCCTGCTTGCTCAGGGTTATACAGCAAATGGTGCTGCACAATTGGGCGTTTACATTCATGGGCTGGCCGGCGACCACGCGGTGATCAAATATGGCCCCGAAGCCATGATCGCAGGCGATATCACAGATCATTTGGGTACAGCTTTCAAGGAGATCAGTGCTTAGATCCCATAAAACATCCATTTTATTTTGACTTACAGGAATTAAACCGCCCTTTATACTTGTTTTTAGCCCTTTTACCCTATTTTTGCCGTCCAAAATTCAGAACAAACTATACTTATGGACAATTTGATTTACCTGGTTCCTGCAATGGGTGTTTTAGGCCTGTTGTACACATTTGTGAAATTTAGGTGGGTATCCAGACAGGATGCAGGCACACCCCGTATGCAAGAGATCAGCAATTACATTGCAGAAGGTGCAATGGCTTTTCTGAAAGCAGAATGGAAAGTTTTAGGCTATTTTGTTGTGATCGTAGGAATCCTCTTGGCTGTTATGGCACAGGCTAACCCACACTCACACTGGAGTATTGCTGTAGCATTTGTAATAGGTGCCGTATTGAGCGCCACTGCAGGTTATATTGGTATGAAAGCAGCCACCAAAGCAAATGTGCGCACGGCACAGGCAGCCCGTTCCAGCCTCAGTAAAGCGCTGAATGTTTCCTTTACTGGAGGTGCTGTAATGGGTGTAGGTGTAGCAGGACTTGCTGTACTTGGCCTTGGAGGCTTATACATTGTTTTGAAACAGATCTTTGCACCCAATGCAGCTATGGGAGATAAAGAAATGCTGCAAACCATAGAAATTCTGACCGGTTTTTCACTGGGTGCTGAATCGTTCGCATTATTTGCCCGTGTTGGCGGTGGTATTTATACAAAAGCTGCCGATGTGGGTGCCGACCTCGTTGGTAAGGTAGAAGCAGGCATTCCTGAAGATGATCCGCATAATCCTGCAACCATTGCAGATAATGTGGGTGATAATGTAGGTGATGTGGCAGGTATGGGTGCCGATCTTTTCGGATCATACGTGGCTACAGTACTGGCTACAATAGTTCTTGGCCAGCAGACGGTAGTGGTTGGCACTGATGTGTTGGGTGGATTCTCCCCCATTGTGCTGCCCATGCTGATTGCCGGTGTTGGAATTTTATTTTCAATAATAGGCACCCTGTTTGTACGCATCAGCGATTCTGCAGGCATCAATACCAACTCAGTACAGAAAGCCCTGAATATGGGCAACTGGGGTTCAATGATATTAACTGCTTTTGCAGCTGCAGGATTGGTTTACTGGCTGCTTCCCGAACAAATGATCTTACGTGGAATTCCGTTCACCAAATGGGGTGTATTGGGAGCCATTGGTGTTGGCCTTTTGGTTGGCGCATTAATGAGTGTGATCACTGAATATTATACGGCCATGGGCAAACGCCCGGTGTTGAGCATCATCCGTCAGTCCTCTACCGGCCATGCAACCAATGTGATCGGCGGTTTAGCCGTTGGTATGGAATCCACTTTCCTTCCGATATTGGTACTCGCAGGGGGTATCTGGGGTTCTTATGAATGTGCCGGCCTTTACGGTGTGGCCATTGCAGCTGCCGGTATGATGGCAACTACGGCCATGCAGCTGGCGATCGATGCATTCGGCCCCATCGCTGATAATGCAGGAGGTATTGCAGAAATGAGCGAATTGCCTGCAGATGTACGCGAAAAGACTGATGTGCTGGATGCTGTTGGAAATACGACTGCGGCCAGCGGAAAAGGATTTGCCATTGCTTCGGCTGCGCTTACAGCGCTGGCTTTGTTTGCCGCCTTTGTTGGTGTAGCAGGAATCTCCGGAATTGATATTTACAAAGCAAATGTACTGGCCTGCCTGTTTGTGGGTGGTATGATCCCATTCATCTTCTCATCACTCGCCATCCGCGCAGTGGGTGAGGCAGCAATGGCCATGGTGGAGGAAGTCCGTCGCCAGTTCCGCACGATCCCGGGCATTATGGAAGGAACCGGAAAACCGGAATATGATAAATGTGTGGCCATCTCTACACAGGCTTCGCTAAAAAAGATGATGTTGCCAGGCGCAATCGCCATTATCTCTCCCCTGATCATTGGATTTATGCCGGGACTGGGAGCTGAAGCTTTGGGTGGTTTCCTGGCAGGCGCTACCGTAAGCGGTGTATTGATGGGCATGTTCCAGAACAATGCCGGCGGAGCATGGGACAATGCAAAAAAATCATTCGAAAAAGGCGTAGAAATAAATGGACAGATGTACTATAAGAAATCAGATCCGCATAAGGCTTCTGTAACGGGTGATACCGTAGGAGATCCTTTCAAGGATACATCAGGCCCGTCTATGAATATCCTGATCAAACTGATGAGTATCGTGAGCCTGGTCATTGCACCTACCCTGGCCGGCATGCATGGCACCGAAACAGCAAAAGCTGCCATGCCCGAAAAGAATTCGGGTATTGCGATCACAAAATCAGGCAATGACAACAGCATGAATGTAACAGTTACTGCAGATGCCAATTCCCTGAAAACATCTACAGATAATATCATTGATGGACTGGTTGCCGATAACCTGATGGATAAAAATAATTTTTCATTGCAGGTCAATAAAGGCAAACTGGTTATCAACAATATTGAACAACCGGCCGAAGTGGTTGCCAGGCACCAGGCACTGATTGATGCACTTGGGGGTGCTGACCTCAATATTTCAAATACGAATGAATAAAATAAAAAAACCTGACAAAAGCCCTGCTTTAAACAGCAGGCCTTTTTTTATACAGACGTGTACACAGTATTTATCGGTTTTGTTACCCCATAAATGCTGTCTCACCCGGTAATTTTGCAGTTTTTAAGTACAAAACCGGGTAGATCTGCCTTTCTCAATTTGTTAACAGTTTCTAAAAATAAATAAACGGATTTGCTAATTACCAGTAAATTCGTACATTGCCTTACGAAAAAACTCGTACTATGACTTTAATTAAGAACAATAAGCCTACCGAAAGCGAACTGGAGATCTTACAGGTATTGTGGAATGAAAAAACAGCCACAGTAAGAACTGTCCATGAAGAGTTGCTTAAAACCAAGGATGCGGGTTATACCACTACCCTCAAACTGATGCAGATCATGTTTGAAAAAGGTTTGGTGACCAGGGACGACAGCAGTAAGACCCATATTTACAAACCCGCAGTAACGCGTGAAAAAACACAACAGCAGTTCCTGAATAAAATGATCAACACCTTGTTTGCCGGTTCATCATCTGACCTGGTGCTACAGGCCCTTGGCGGACATGAAGCCAGCGATGCAGAACTGGAAAAGATACAGCAGCTGATCAATCAACTAAAAAAAGATAAGTAACATATAAATCCGTCCGGACATGGTTTTACCGGGTGGAATGCAAAAGGTTTAACGCTTATGATACAGTTCACTTACAGTTTCTGCATGGCCCTGCTGCACAGCTTCTGGCAGGCTGCTCTTATTGTGTTACTGCATTTATTTATAGCAAATGTTTTACTCAGGAACAATACTCCCCTGGCGAAAAGGAATTTTTTATATGCCGCACTTACCGTTCAGCTTGCTTTATTTGCCGGAACATTTTTCCTGTACTTTTTTAATACACCTGCACCCGGAAATCTACCGGGAATGTTGCAAAATATAGCTGACAGAATGGGTGACAGCAGTTTTCAAATGATCACACCCTGGATATTCAGTATTTATATGTGCATTATTGCGTTTAAGCTGGTTAAAGCCATATATACCTGGTATCATTTCAAGCAACTGTACATGTCCGGTTTACAAAAGCCTTCCGTAGAGAT
>CAZBIK010000268.1:0-5077 GCA_964491955.1 uncultured Ferruginibacter sp. | reverse complement strand
TTGAAAATGCTTCTTTCGCAGCCAGCTCGCCAATTTTTATCAGTTCTTCTGCTTTATGAAAATCGAATGTATTTGCTGAATCAGCAGGTATATTAATTAAGATATCCGGTCTGTGCTTTTCAATATTTTGCTTTGCGATTTTATGTATCATAGCAGCACTGGTTGCAGTTAACATAGCATAATAACCTAAACCTCCTTTTTTTTCTGAAATTCCTGATTTGGTTATATATTTCATTAAGGCATTTAATTTTGTGGTCTGGTCATTATTTGACAGACTTGCTTTTTCTGATTCAACTTTTTTATCCCCATACAAATTTACAACAACAAGTATATCATCATTCAAACGTTTCACATGCTCAATTGGAACCGGGCTTAACACGCCTCCATCAACCAACATTACGCCCTTATTCATAACAGGGGTAAAAATGCCCGGGATGGATACCGATGCCCTGATGGCATCATAATAACTGCCCGAATTAAAAATCACTTCCTTCTCATTTAACAGATCGGTTGCCACTGCCACAAAAGGGATATTCATTTCTTCAATGTTCATGTCGGGGATAAATGCTTTCATTTTGTTAAATACTTTCTCTCCTTTTGATAACCCGGAAGATGAAAGTGCAAAATCCATAAGCCCCCAAATTATCTGCCTGTTCATTGGTTTTACCCAGTCGGTATATTCCTGTAATTTACCCATAGCATGAAGTCCGCCAATAACAGAACCTATAGAAGATCCTGCAACAGAAGATATTTTAAACCCTTGCCTTTCCAATTCATTAATTACCCCAATATGTGCAAGCCCTCTTGAACCACCGCTTGATAATACTAATGACACTTTTTGTGCTAAAGCTTTGTTCATACATGTTTTAGGGTTTTCTGCTTTTCATATTGAGCAATTTTTACCAGGTTATAATAAATAATAAGTCATTACCAATACGAGGCTACGGTAACCCTAAATGCTTTTAAGCCAGTTTATAGCATCTTCGTATTGCTGAAAATAATTAACCTTTACCGGCGTTTTGTTAAAACTATAAACTATACTTTCTACTGCAATTTTATTAAAGTAATGAATAGGTTGTACACATGCAACTATTTTCATGCCTAGCGCAGTTGCTTTTGGTATATAAGTTTTATCCATCCAGTCCTGGTCGTCCTTACCAATGAGTACCATATCTTTTAAATCTACCAAAACTCTGGAAGTTTTATTTTTTACTAAGGTTTCTAATAACAATTCAGTGCTTTCCCGAAATTGGGTACTGGTTGCATAACCATTCCATATACATATTACAGCATCAACACCAGGGTCGTAATTGATTTTATAGATTTCAGTTGGTTCCATATTTATTTTAGTTGTTATTTATCCTGCCGGTTACCTGCAAATAAACAGTAATGGCCAGTTTATAATTTGTTTTTGCTTCGGTAAGTTTGTCGGCGGTTTCTGTTTGCAATGCCTGGGCTTCCAGTAAATCAGAAATGGTAACTATACCATTATTATAACTGTCCCGGTTTACTTTCAGATTTTCATCCGCCTGATTTGTTGTTTGTTCCATAATCATTATTTGCTGATAGGCTTCAGTTACATCGGTCCATGCTTTTTCCATCTGAAGTTTTAACAAGCCCTTCCTGTCTTCAAAAGTATTTTTGGTTATTTGTTCTTTTATTTTTTGTTCTTTAATGGCATGCTTACCTCCCCACCAATCGGAGATAGGTATAGATACTGTTGCATAAGCAAGGCCGTTGGTTGTAGCTTTTACATCCCTGGTAAGGCTGTTGTTATAATAACCTGCAACTCCTACAGCTACCTGTGGCAGATAATCACCCTTTTTCATTTCCGTTTGCAAACGGGCTGCCTCTACAGATTGTTCTAATAAACGGTATTCCGTTCTGTTTTTCAAAACCGAATCGCTGACAACATAAAAAGTATAAGGGTTTTCGATTACTTGTAAATCATCCTGTAAAGTCAACGTGGAATCGTAATCAATGCCAATCGTTTGGCAAAACTGCATCAAAGCCAGTTTCTTGCCATTTTGCAATTTTATTTTATTAATCTGCAATTCGCTTTGTTTTAGCTGCACTTTTAGTACATCATTCTTAATAATCAACCCTGCTTTAAAAGCATCGTTCACTTGTTTGGCAATAGCCCTTAATAAATCTTCATATTTATTGAGAGTCTTTTTTTTCTCCTGTAAAGTAACCAGTTGCCAGTATTGCTGTTCTGTTTTGAGTAATACTTCGTTTTCAGCCAGCTTTTGTTGTTTTTCTTTTACTTCTATATTTAGTGCAGCCAGTTTGTTCCCGGTTTTAATTTTTCCGCCAGCATAAACCGGCTGTGTAACATTCAACAGTCCCAGTCCCATTTTTTTTAAAATGCCAATAGACGCATCCGGGAAATAAGCAAACTGTGTAGCATTGGGCAGGTTTGCCGGGTTGCCATCATACACGGGTAGGTTTCCACCTTTCAGATCCATCTTTAATAACGGGTCTATGGCATACATTCCAAATGCTGTTCCGCTCACTTTAGGAAAATAATTGGTAAAGGCATTTTTTTTTGTTTCCTGTGCTGCATTAATTTCAAGAATGCTGTTTTTAATGGCCATATTATTTTTAATGGCTAAATTTTTACTTTGTTGCAGGCTAAGTATAGTTTGGCTATACCCGGTTACAGAAAAAATCAGCGCAATACCAATGATGATTATTTTATTCATTTAAGAAATTTTAAGCATGAGTTTTTTTAAGTGATTGATAATACACAACGGGTAATACATACAAGGTGAGTATCATAGATACAATAAGTCCAAAGCAAACTACAGCACCTAAAGGCCCCCACAGTGTAGAGCCACTCACAATCATAGGTACCACACCCATGGCAGCGGCAAAAGAAGTTAGGAATATCGGTCGCATTCTGCGTTTGCCGGCAGCAATAGCTGCTTCTGATAATTTCATTTCATGTTTATGGCGTATTTCCTCGGCATAGTCAATAAGAATGATACCATTACGTACTACAATACCCAGCAGGCTCATTATACCAAGAAAAGAAGTAAGCCCAAAGGGATAACCTGTTATTAATAATCCTAAAGCAGCACCCGGTAAACTCAGTGGCATAGTCATCATTACCAGGAATACCAGTTTTGGTTTTCTGAACTGGAACAACAGAATGAAGAATATCAACAAAATACCTGCAAGCAGGGCCTTGCTCATTGGGACATAATTTTCTACTTCGCTTTCTTCTTCGCCACCGTAAGTGATATTAACTGCTGGGCTGGTTTTTATTTTTTTGATATCCTCTTTGAGTTCTGCCAATACTTTGTATGGAAGTATGTCTCTATTTACATCGGCTCTTACGGTAATGGTTTTTATCCCATTTCTGCGAATAATTTGTCCTTCGCTCCAATCATTTGTAGTAGTAGCTACCTGGCGAACCGGGACTGTCGCATTTAACAACGGCGAGGTTACATTTTGATTTCCGATATCATCATAACCATTTCTTTTATCAACAGGATTAAGAATTTTCACTTCAACCGGATAATCTCCTTCCCAAATAGTGCCTACGGGAAACCCGGAAAAGCCAGCTGCTATGGAAGTAGCGATGATGCCTTTTGTTAATCCAATTCTATTGGCGAGTTCATTATTTACATTTACAGTTACGCCCTGTCGCGGGTTTAAATAATCGGTTCTTGCCCAAATCACAGCCTCATTTTTTTTCATGATGGCTTTTACATTGTCTGCAATGGCTTTTATAGAATCTATGTTATTACCCGAAATTCTTACCTCTATTGGTGCAATCGTACTTAATAAATCCAATTGCTTCATACGCACATACGCATTGGGGAATGCATCTCTTTTTGTTTTTTCATATTCTCCCAGCAAAGCAACGGCGTCTTCCGAAGTTTTGGTATTAACAACTAATTGGGCATAATTTTTTGCTGGGAAGTTAGGTGCATATGTAGTGTGAAAACGGGGTGAACTGGTACCTGTGAATGATGCCACATTCAATACCCGTTTGTCGTGCATCAGCATTTGCTCCATAGAATCGGCCACCGCTGCTGTTTGTTGCAGCGTATAGCCCTCAGGCAGGTAAATTTCTACTGCAAATTGGTTTCTTTCTACTTTTGGAAATAACTGGCGGGGAATAAATGCAAAGATTAACCCACCTGATACTGTAATTAAAATACCTGTAATGATGGTAGTCCTGGGAAAACGAAATACCCGTTCAAGTGTATAATCGTACCCTTTCTGTAACCAATCCAAAGGAGATTTCCTTGTTGATTTTTTTTCATCTTTTTTGACACCCTTTTTAATGAACACATAATTCATATAAGGTACCAGCAAAAAAGCGATCAAAAGGGAAGTTAATAATGCTACTCCTATTGTAATGGGTAAAGATCCTACGAAATCACCTGTCATCCCCGAAAGGAAAAATACAAGTGGCACATAAGTGGCAATGATGGCAAATGTGGCCGTTAACACAGGAACAAAAAGTTCTGTAGCGCTTTTCCATGCTGCGTTCCAGGGAGTATCACCGTTGTCAAGTTTTTCTACATGGCTGTCTATAACTACAATCGCATTGTCCACAACCATACCCAACACCACAATAAGGCCTGCCAATGAAACGGTATGCAGTTCAATTCCCAGCAGGTACAATACGCCGATGGTTATAAAGATGGAAATAGGTATAGTAACACCAGCGACTGCTGCTACCCTGAAAGGCAGGAATAACATGGTTACCAGAATAACCGCAATAATTGCAATAAAAAATTCCTTAAGAAAATGAACAATAGAATAATCAACTGCAGCAGGCATATCCGCAATCTTATCTAAATTAATATCCGGTGGAATTTGGGTTTTAATATGGATAAGCGCTTTATCCACTTCTTTACCAAAATCAACAATGTTATACCCCGTTTGCATTTCCAGGGAAACCAGCAGGCTGTTTGCTCCGTTATTTTTAATGTAAGCATCAGGTTCTTTGTACTCCCTTACAACCTTTGCAATATCTTTTACACGGATGATATTGCCTCTTGGATCGGCATAAACAATTTGATTTTTTATATCTTCTTCAGATTTAAAATTGGCAGGA
>CAZBIK010000267.1:0-5095 GCA_964491955.1 uncultured Ferruginibacter sp. | reverse complement strand
GGGCAAAAATGAAAATGCAATACAGCCAGTATTATAATAGAAATATTCTGAAAAACAAATTTTCTCATCCCCGTTTATTTAACCCAGTTAATGCTGGCTTTTTTTACATCACTTGAATTAGTTCCGATCATGATCTCAAATTCACCCGGCTCCCAGTCATACTTCAGGTCATAATTATAAAATTTCAATTCATTGGGGCTGATATTGAAAGAAACTGTTTTTGTTTCACCGGCCTTTAATGCGATTTTCTGAAAGCCTTTTAATTCCTTTACCGGCCTGGTAACACTGCCCACCACATCACGGATATATAATTGCACCACTTCTTTACCATCGTACCTGCCGGTGTTGGTAATGCTTACAGTTGCCGTTAATGATTGATTGCCTTTTAAAGAAGTTTTGCTTAATTTAAGGTCGCTGTAACTAAAAGAAGTATAACTCAATCCATATCCAAACGGGTAAACCGGATCATTGGATACATCTAAATAATTAGAACGGAATTTCTCAAACCATTTGCCCGGCTTTAATGCCCTGCCGGTATTTTTATGTGCGTAGTAAATGGGCACCTGTCCTACATTCTGCGGAAAAGTGGTTGTTAGTTTGCCCGAAGGATTAACATCGCCAAACAATACATCTGCAATGGCATATCCGGCTTCGCTGCCGCCAAACCAAACATTGAGAATGGCAGGTACATTTTCATTTTCCCATTTTAGTGCAAGTGGCCTTCCTGTAAATAAAACCAATACAACTGGTTTACCGGTCTGCAGCAGCGCTTTCAATAAGTCTTTTTGTGTTTTGGGTATTGAAATATTACTGCGGCTTGATGATTCACCACTCATCTCTGCTGATTCGCCCAATGCAGCAATGATCACATCAGATTGTTTCGCAATGTCCAGTGCTTCCTGTAAAATAACTGCTGCCGGGCGACTGTCTCTATGCAATGATTTTCCAAACATGCCCGCCCTGTCTTCAAACAGGCTGTCTTCATCAAGATTGGATCCGCGTGCCTGTAATATTTTCACCTGTGTGCCAAGCACTTCCTTTAACCCGGTTAATAATGATGTTGCTTTTGAATGATCGGCAGCCACACTCCAGGTGCCCGGCATGTTTTCTTTATTATCTGCCAGCGGACCAATAACAGCAATTGTTCCGCTTTTCTTTAATGGCAATACATTGTTGCTGTTTTTCAGCAATACAAAACTTTGTGCGGCGGTCAATCTGGCCTCTTTTCTGTTTGCTGCAGTAAACAGTTCTGTCTTTGCCCTGTTCTCATCACAATATTTATAAGGATCATCAAACAGGCCCAGCTTATATTTTGCTTCCAGTATTCTTCTGCAGGCTGCATCAATCTGCGCCAGGGTTACTTTACCTTCTTTTAAAGATTGTTTACCTGTATTCAATATACTTTCGCTAACCATGTCCATATCGATGCCGGCCATCAATGCTTTTGCCGCAACTGTTTGTGTATCGCCAATGCCATGTTCTACCATTTCGGTAATGCCGGTATAATCTGTAACCACAAAACCTTTAAAGTCCCATTGTTTGCGCAGTACATCAGTCATTAACCATTTACTGGCTGTGGCAGGCACACCATCTACCTCATTGAAAGATGCCATGACACTTCCCACGCCGGCATCAACCGCTGCTTTGTATGGTGGCATATATTCATTGTACATGCGCATCCGGCTCATATCGGTAGTATTGTAATCACGTCCTGCTTCGGCTGCCCCATACAAGGCATAATGTTTTACACATGCCATGATGCTGCTGTTACTTGTATAATTATTACCCTGGTAACCATTAACCATGGCTTTTGCTATTTGCGAACCCAGGTAAGGGTCTTCACCACTACCTTCTGCAATTCTTCCCCAGCGTGGGTCACGGGCAATATCCACCATGGGCGAAAAGGTCCAGTTAATACCATCCGCACTGGCTTCAATAGCCGCGATCCTGGCACTACGTTTTATAAGATCCATATCCCAGCTGCAGCTTAACCCCAGCGGAATGGGAAACACGGTTTCATATCCATGTATCACGTCCATACCAAAAATCAACGGTATTTTTAACCGGCTTTTTTCTACCGCCAGCTTTTGCACTTCTTTGATCTTTGCTACAGATTTAATGTTGAACAGTCCGCCTACTTTTCCCTGCTCAATCTTTTTTGCAATATCCGAATTGCCTGCCTGGCCGGTAACAATATCCCCCGAGCCCGGCAAATTCAATTGTCCCAGTTTTTCTTCCAGAGTCATTTTTTTCATCAGTGCATCAATGAATGTTTTCATTTTTGCATCCTGCCCAAAAGAATTGAGTGAAATAATGCAACATGCAAAAAAGAGTATTCTATACTTCATAAAAATTGTTTTTCGTTTTAATTAATAATTGAATGAGCCCCTGTGTTATTTGTAATTCTTACTATTTTTTATATCGGCATTTCCGGCAGGCGTAATGCTTATTGCAGCTCCGCCGCCGGGTGCTAATTTTAATTTCATGACCGTTCTGGTATCTACCATAAATTTTTCAATAACATAAGCTTCCGGGTTATTTTTCCAGTCAGCATTATCTGCATCTTTATAAATTGTTGCAATGTATTTTTTACCGGCATCTAAAAAATTCAACGGCAATACAGCATTACGGGTGTTCTCATCGGTGATGGCGCCAATAAACCAATCATCTTTATTTTTTGCTTTACGGGCAATGCTGATATAATCTCCCGGTTCTGCTTCCAGTATTTTTGTATCATCCCAGTCAACAGCCACATCTTTTATAAACCGGAATGCATCCAAACGTTGTTCATAATTTTCGGGAAGATCAGCAGCCATTTGTAAAGGACTATACATAGTTACATACAATGCCAGTTGCTTTGCCAGTGTGGTATGCACCTGGTTGGTTTTAGATGGATCGTAAAAATTCATTTTTATTTTAAAGATGCCCGGTGTATAATCCATTGGGCCGCCCAATAATCTTGTAAATGGTAAAATGGTTTCATGATCAGGTGGATTGCCGGAACTCCAGGCATTGAATTCATTTCCCCTGGCAGCTTCGCAGGCAAGATAATTTGGGTACGTACGGTGTAATCCCGTTGGCCTTACCGGCTCATGCTGATCTACCATGATCTGGTAAGCAGCAGCTTTTGCTATTGCTCTTTCGTAATGTTTTATCATCCATTGCCCGTCGTGATGTTCTCCCCGTGGAATGATCTGCCCTACATAACCGGATTTTACTGCATGGTAATTATTGTTTTTCATAAAGCGGTAAGCAGTGTCCATCCAGCGTTCGTAATTGGTAACCGAAGCTGAGGTTTCATGATGCATGATCATCTGCACATTCTTTGATCTTGCATAAGCACTGATTTCCTTTACATCAAAATCAGGATAGGGCGTTACAAAATCAAACACATCTTCTTTCCAGTTGCCAAACCAGTCTTCCCAGCCCGCATTCCAGCCTTCAACCAGCACGGCATCTATACCATGCTTTGCAGCAAAATCAATATATCTTTTAACGTTGGCCGTATTGGCGCCATGCGGTACTTTTGCAGCCTGCTGCGAACCTACCTGGCTGCCGCTATGATCCCAACTGCTTTTACCTACATGCAACTCCCACCAAACACCAACAAATTTTTGTGGTTTTATCCAGGATGTGTTTCCAATTGTTGAAGGCTCATTTAAATTCAGGATCATTTTTGAAGCAAGGATATCAGTTGCCTTATCGCTTACAATAATAGTACGCCAGGGTGTTTTTGAGGGTGTTTGCAGATAGGCTTTATTGCCAACAGCATCCGGCACCAGGTGTGTATTGAAGGTGTTTGAACTTTTATCAATCACCAGGTTCATGGCCGGGTAATTTACCAGCGCCGCTTCATGAATATTGATATAGAGATTTTCGCCGCTCTTCATCATCAACGGTGTTTGCACCCCATTAGCATTAAAATAAGTTTTTGCATGTATCTCCTGCGAAAATTTTCCACCTGTAGCATCAATCTCACTGAGTTTGCTGCTGTAATATGCATATTCGTTGGTATCGTAATCTCCCGGTATCCAGAAAGCTTTATGATCACCGGTCACAGCAAACTGTGTTAATTCATCTGCTATGATAAAATGGTTAAGTTTTGGCTGCTTGGGAAATTCATACCTGAAACCCAGCCCATCGTTGAACAATTTAAAAACCATGTTCACCAACACTTCATCTTTGGTCTTACATTTTAAAAACAGTTGCCGGTAGTTATTCCTGATCAGTTTTACTTCTCCCCAAACCGGTGCCCAGCTTTCATCTGTAGTTGTAATATTTTTGTCAACAAGCTCAAAAGTATTTAACTGCAATGCAGGATTTTTTAAAGTAAATCCCAAAGCCGATCTTTTAATGACAGGTTTATTTTTATAATCCAGCTCGTAGTAAAGATCATTGTTATTGCCGGCAGGCCCGTTTAAAATAATCCTGCATACCAGGTTTTTATCCGGGGATGTTACGCTGATCGTATCAGCAGCAAACAATGCCAATGTGCATAAAAAGGAAAGACAAAAAAGCAAGCTCCGTTTTTTCATAAATGCTTTTTAATTTTTAATGAGATATGGCTGTATTATTTTTTGCCAGATGGCATATCCTTTTGCATTCATGTGCAGCTTATCCTCAATAAAAATATCAGTCATAGGATCACCTTTTTCGTTCAACATGGCATGGTACACATCTATATAATCAGTTCGTTTCTTACTATCCAGAAAATTTTTTATCAGCATATTGGCCGATACAAATTTCACCAGCAGCTTTGTTCTAGAGGGGCTGGGTTTCATTGATACGTATGCGATTGGAACTTTCTTATACCGGCTTCTGATGATAGTAAAGAGTTCTATAAAGCGCTGCGCAACCTGTTCAGGGGAAAGTGTTTCGTTACCGGCAAAATCATTCTCTCCACAGTAAATAACAATTTGCTTTGGCCTGTAAGGAATGATGATATCATTTGCATAACGGATAACATCCGGCAATGCCGAGCCGCCAAAACCACGGTTAACGATGGTATAGCCGGGAAAATGATCCTGCACATCTTTCCACAATCTGAAAGAAGAACTTCCCACAAAAAGAATAGCTTTTGCGGGGGGAAAAGAAA
>CAZBIK010000266.1:0-5132 GCA_964491955.1 uncultured Ferruginibacter sp. | reverse complement strand
TTTTTTGGGTTCCTGCAGTGTTCCTGCATGAATCCAGCTTGAATGCGATCGGGAAACCTGCGCCACCCCTGCCTCTTAAGCCGGAGGTTTTAAGTTCGGATAATAATTCTTCCGGTGAGCGGGATAATGCAAGCGAAAGTGTTTTGTAATATTCATTGATGCCGGTAAAGGATCCGGTTAAAACTGCAGTGCCATAATGGCCTACGGGGTATGTATCAGTTGCTGAAGATCCACCGGATTTTATTTTTTCAATTTCTGCAGCAGCCGTTCCCGAATAGTTCTTTCCATTGCAGTTAAAGGCGCTGTTCTCATGGCACCTGCCCAGGCAACACATTTCACCGATTTCTCCGGGTTTAAAATGATGGCCGATCCTTTCTTTCAATACTTCCTGTGTACCGGCTGTCATGCAGGCGCTGCCATTGCATATAAATATTTTTTTGCCTTTGTTCTCTTCTTTTAAAAAATCATAAAAACTGGCAGTACCAAAAATATTGGCCTTGCCCATTAAAAATTCATCAGCCAGTTTCTCCATCCTTTCTTTTGACGGTGTGCCTGTCTCAGCAGCGGCAATACCCAGGTCTTCAAAAAGATTGTTCTTCAACCCTTTCCTGCCTGATAATTCGCTCAAATTTTTTGACATGACCTTTGTTTACAGCAATTTAATTATTTAATGGGTAAAACTCTCGTTTTTATATGTAAATAACCAAAGGTTTAATAATAGCAAGCTGCGCAATAAGTAAGATCTGCAACCGGGTAATAGCGGTTAAGCCAATGATGTTTAAATATTTATATGGGTTGCAGGTTGAGGAATGTGCCCGCAATTTTCATTAATATATAAAAGGGGCCAGGATAAAGATCCAGCCCCAATTATATTCCAATATCCCATGAATAACTTGCGCAAAAGTAACTGTATAATTTGCGTAGGTTGTTATACTATTCAGCTATAATGTTATATAATTACAAACTACCCCCGCAATGGTACAATGAAATTTAAAATGGTCTGTTGAATTGTTGCCCGCTGTTTACAAAAGCTTATCCGGTGTAATCGGCAATTGCCTGATCCTTTTCCCGGTGGCATTATATACGGCATTGGCAATGGCGGGGGCCACACCCACCAGGGCTATTTCACCGATGCCTTTGGCGCCGGTTGGACTGATGATATTATCCGGCTGGTTTACAAACAGGACATCCATGGGAGGCGTATCTGCGTTTACGGGTACATGGTAATCGGCAAAATTGCTGTTTACATAACGTCCATAGCGGTTGTCAATGATCACTTCTTCTGTTAATGCCATGCCAATGCCGCCAACTACGCCACCCACCATCTGGCTGCGGGCGGGGTTGTAAGCTATTATTTTTCCCGCATCGGCTGTGGAAACGATATGTTTTAAATGAATAACTCCGGTTACCGGATGAACCTGCAGTTTCACAAAATGTACCGAGAAGGAATTCATGGCATATTTCTGCGCTTCGGCTGCTGCCCTTGCAGAATCTTTCACCACTTCAAGCACAGGTTTATTGGCCCGGATCAACAGGTCTGTAAAACCAATATTCACTGATGCATTACTGAGGGATGAAAGCAGGCCTTTTTCATATGTAATATCATCGGGTTTAAAAGATGCAAATGCCGGAACAGTGGCAATGGCCAGTTCCTTTAGTGATTGTTTCAGCGCATCGCAAACCACGTTAATGGCTGTTCCGATCGCGGCGGTAGAACCTGAACCTCCCTGGGTTGGCCCCTGGGGCAGATCTGTATCCCCCAGTTCAAAACTCACTTTACCGTGTGGCAGTCCCATCAGTTGTGCACCAATGGCAACCATGGCAGTAGATGTTCCCGGCCCCATATCACTAACGGCACTTTGTAACGTTAATGTACCATCGCTTTTAAGTATGCCTTTTGCAGAAGCCTGCCCCCTGCCTGCCCCAAATACACCGCCGGCCATGCCATACCCGGTGAGCATGCCGTTTTCCACCAGCGAACCGGGCACCAGGGGCCGGTTTTGCCAGCCGATCTTTTCTTTGCCCAATGCATAGCATTCTTTGAGGAACTTGGTGCTCCAGGGATTTTTGTTTACAGGATGAACATTTGCATGATTGATCAGCCGCAGAACGATTGGGTCGATATTTAATTTGTATGACAATTCATCCAATGCGGATTCCAGTGCGAAACATCCGGTAGCAGGGCCGGGCCCGCGCATCCAGGTGGGGGTGTTAACATCCAAAGGCAATAACCTGTAGCTGGTATTTACATTGGGGCAATCATATAAAAACTGCGAAACGTTAACTATACCTTCGCCAAAATCTTCATAGCGTGATGTGTTGCTTATGGCATGATGTGTAATACCGGTAAGCTTTCCTTGCTTATCGGCACTGATACCGATCTTTTGCCAGGCATATGGCCGGTAACCAACCGTAGTAAACATCTGCTCACGGGTAAGCATAAGTTTAACCGGGCGGTTCACTTTTTTTGCTGCGATACAGGCAGCAGGAACATGGGGCCAGCTTCGGAGTGCACTGCCAAAAGCACCCCCAACATATTCAGTAACCACGCGTACATTTTTTTCCGGCAACCCGAAATTATTGGCCAGGTCCCTTTGCACATTTTTAGGCCCCTGCGATTTATCGTACACGGTTAATTTATCCTCACCATCCCATACTGCGATCGTAGCATGAAGTTCCATGGGATTATGTGTTTCAATGGGAATGGTATATTCCGCTTCAATACTTATTTCGCCGTTTTTGTAGGCATCTGCATCCCCGCGTTTATATTCACCCGATTTTTTTAATTTTTTTTCATCGGATTTTGATGTTTCAAAATCTGTGTCCGGTTCATCTTTCACGTATTCTGCTTTTACCAGCGATGCCGCATGAACGGCTCTTTCCAGGGTATCGGCAATGACCATGGCAATGGGCTGGCCGTTGCTGTACACCTGGTTATTGTGGAAGGGCTTCAACCCCCTCCATTCATATCCTTTTTTATTGGGGTCTTTAAAATAAGGGTCATACCCCGGTACGGCCGGGCAATTGCCATAGTAGATAATATCCAATACACCCGGGGCATTCTTTGCTTCGAACAGCAACATGTTTTTTATAACACCTTTTGCAATGGTACTGCAAACAAATACGGCGTAAGCCATGTTGGTCAACCGGTGTTCGGCAGCATAAGTTGCCCTGCCGGTCACTTTATCAATACCATCAACGCGGTCGTCGGCAAATAGGTTTACGGGTATTAAAAGATCTTTTTCCATATTACTTGATTTATAATGCTGCCTGCTGCAATGCTTCTGTAACAGCAGCCTTACCCATTTTTATTTTAAAATCATTGTGCCCGTAAACTGCTGCACCTTCCATGGCCATGGTTGCTGCAGTATCAAAATTTTCTTTTGAGACCAGTTTACCGGTGAGCCATTCTTCTGTTTTAAACAGGCGCCAGGGTTTGTGCGCTACACCACCCATGGCAAGCCTTGCTTTTTTTATAAAGGCACCGCTTGTTTCCAGGGCAACGGCAACGGATACCAGCGCAAAAGCATAACTGGCCCTGTCCCTTATTTTGAGGTAATGGTTTTTGTTGAAAGTTTGTGCAGGGATATGGATTCCGGTGATCAGTTCATCTTTTTGTAAATTGTTGTCAAGATCAGGTGTTTCGCCGGGTAAACGGTGAAAATCTGTAAAGGCTGTTTTTCGGCTGCCTTTTGGCCCGGTAATGTGAACTGCTGCATCCAGTGCCGCCAGCGCCACACACATATCACTGGGGTGAACCGCTATACATTTATCAGAAGCGCCGAATACTGCATGCATCCGGTTAAATCCTTTTAATGCACCACAACCGCTGCCGGGCTGGCGTTTATTGCAGGGCAATGTGGTATCATAAAAATAGGTGCATCGTGTGCGCTGCATGATATTACCGCCGATGGTTGCCATATTTCTTATTTGTGCAGATGCTCCTGCATGTAAAGCCCGGGCAAGCAAAGGGTATGTTGATTTAATAAGGGCATGATCCGCCACTTCACTGTTCAATGCCAATGCACCGATCAGGATCCCTTTTGCATCTGCTGAAATTTGTTTTAACGGTAATCCATTGATATCGATCAGACTTTCAGGTGACGTAACACCTTTTTTCATCAGGTCAACCAGGTTTGTGCCACCGGCGATGAACTGCGATGAAGCATTTTTTTTACGGGAATCTGTAGCGCTTTTTACAGTGGTTGCTTTTATGTAATCAAAGTTTATCATACTGTCATTCCTCCTTTTTTTACTTCCATGATGGCATCCACGATATTCGGGTAAGCGCCGCAACGGCAGATATTACCGCTCATGCATTCACGTATTTCTGCTGCTGAACCGGCCCTTCCTTCCCGTACACAGGAAATGGCTGACATGATCTGTCCGGGTGTACAATAGCCGCACTGGAACCCGTCGTTTTTGATAAAGGCTTCCTGCATAGGGTGCAGTTTGTCACCGTTTGCAATTCCTTCAATGGTGGTTATTTTTTTACCGTTATTCATGATGGCCAGGGATAAACAGGCGTTGATGTTTTTACCATCCACATGTATGGTGCAGGCACCGCACTGACCGTGGTCGCAGCCTTTTTTGGTGCCGGTGAGTTGTAGCTGTTCCCGCAGCAGGTCGAGCAGGGTTACCCGGGGCTCTACCGATAATTGGTGGGAAACACCGTTCACTTCCAGTTTTAAAGACACTTTCTCAAACAGGTCTGTGATCCTTTCCTCATGTCCTGCAGCTTTGGCCAATGCCGGCGAAGCCACAGCCAGTGCTGCCAGTGCCGTTGACTTTTTTAAAAAATCCCGGCGACTGTTGTTATTGTGTTGATCCATAAAATTTATATGTGAACTAAATTTAGCTATTTGTAGAAGATTAAAAAAATGAATTGTGTATATCGGAAAGGTTAAATGATTCATTTTTGCAAAAAACTACTTTATACTGAATCACAACAGACAGGATTTTGGTAGACAATGTTCCGCGGTAATGCTTTGGCGAACAAAGAAAAATCCCGGTAAACTGAATTACCGGGATATGTATAGATTTCTCCTTTCATTGAAATGACAGACCTTTCAATTGTGCTCATCCTTCGACTCCGCTCATCCTTCGACTCCGCTCATCCTTCGACTCCGCTC
>CAZBIK010000265.1:0-5164 GCA_964491955.1 uncultured Ferruginibacter sp. | reverse complement strand
GACTACGCCGCGCAGGTGTGCGTCTGCGAAATCCTCGACGGGCTCAAGAACGACGATGTCCAGCCGTTGGGGATTTGCCTGCCGGTTCACAATGTCTTTCGTGGGGGTATCGTCAAGCCCTCGCTGGACGTGGAAAAGGCAATGGAAAATGCCCCCGACCGCATTGATGATTACTTCAAAGTCCCGCAGATCCTCGACGACAGCGGCGGTGCGTAAGAATTGAATATTGAATATTTTGTAATCATCAATAATCAATGTTCAACACTCAATGTTCAAGGGATTGCTTCCGGGCCGATGGTACTTCAAAATCTACCATGTTTTTGGGAGGATACCTGGGTTTTGGCAAGCCAGCCTGGATGTCATTTATGTACCGCCGCTTTTTTTAAATTTTTAAGAAGCCTGATTTCGTTTAGGCTTTCACATTATAGAATAGAACAAACAGGCAGGTTTACCCGAAAGTTCCGGTCATGCATATTTGCATAATCTGTTTTTTGTACAATATTTTAAATGAACAGGTTTACGAAATTGCGATTTTAAAAGATAAAAACCTTATTCAAAAATAAATTTTCCTGCGCTAATCCTGTATGGCAAAGGCTTTCCGGGGAAAGGGTTAAAAAACTTCAGCAGTTTATAAAATTAATTTGGTTTTTTGATTTATAAAGTCAATATTTGTCTTCAGTAAAAATCAGCCAAATAAAATACCGGCAGATACCAAAAAATACTCCAATACCCTTTGATCCTCACCTCCTCTGTCATTTCAGTTAATTGCTACCATTTGTTATGATCTTTTTTAACCGACAATTATTGCGGACAGGATAATTGCATCCAAAACTGCTGCAGATTATGTATTTATTTCATTGCCATGCTTATGCTGCATTCGCATGTGAAGATAACCGGATTTATATTTTTTGGCATTCACCATAAGCAATCAGCCGTACATTTTATTGAATGACGGATTAATCCTGTTCCTGCACAGTTTGTCCGGTAATTTGGTGAAAATGTCCAGGAGTTTGACTGATTTGTCCTAACGTTTAATAGTACCTGAACCTGATCTTTACAAATATTACTGCTATATCCATCCCTTCGCAAAACCAGCAACCAACGTCCATTTTAAAGCCAGCCTATTTACAATTTTCAACCTGATAAAACACTTTTATGAAAAAATGCATCCCCTTGATTTTAATTTTTTCTTTCCGGAGAAATAGTGCCGGACCAAAACACACCCGGAACTTCCCGGGTTTCCGCAACAATGCGGTGTTATCATATATGTTGCTGATCTTAGGATTTCTACTCTTATCGTCCGGTGTTTATTCACAGGCGGGCAGAACGGGTAAATTTGCTTTGGATATCAGGAACAGGATTGCAGTTTCAAAATCAAATGGTGTTGTTTTTCAGTTGGCGAAGCTTTTTGATGCCAACACCAGGTCCGGTGCACAGGAATTTACTGCGGCGGTCGGGAAAGGGGTTACTTTCGATATTGACCAGCAACTGACATCAGCCTTCCTTGCTAATAAATATGAGAATGTAACATTGGAGATTCCCGGTGCACCCGGCCAAAATCCAATGATGCTGGAACTGGTCAGGTCAACGGTGGTTACAAATGATTTTAAAATATTCACAAGCGGTAATCCAGGTGTGCCTTTTCAGAATCAGAACGGGATGCACTACCAGGGTATAGTAGCCGGTAACCAGGAATCTTTGGTTGCCATCAGTGTTTTCAATGACCGGGTAATGGGTATTATTTCTACAGGTGCCGGCACCTATAATTTAGGAAAGGTAGACGGTCCGGGGAATAAACATATCCTGTATTTAGATGCAGACCTGAAAAAACGTTCTACTTTATCCTGCGGTACAGAAGATGATAAATTAGGTTACAAGATAAAAGAAATAGAGAATAACAATTTATTGAATGCATGTCCGGTAAGGATCTACATTGAAGTTGATAAATCAGTTTACGATGGCTTTGCAGGTAACCTTACTAACACGTCAAATTTTGTAATTGGCCTTTTCAACCAGAGTTTTGTATTATATGCCAATGAAAATATCAATATGGTTATGTCAGAGCTGTTCATTTGGACAACACCTGATCCATATTCTGCCAGTACTACCAGTATTTATTTGTCCCAATTTCAGGCAAATACCGGTGCATTCAATGGAGACCTTGGCCATTTGATCACATTACAGAATATTGGCGGTATTGCTGCCGGTTTTGCGGGACTCTGCAATCCAGACAGGGATCAAAGCCTGTGTTTTAGCGGGCTTAGTGGATTGACTTATTTAAATGTACCCACTTACTCTTTTAACGTATTTCTTATAACCCATGAAATGGGTCACCTCGTTGGGTCACGTCACACCCATGCCTGTGTTTGGAATGGTAATAATACAGCAATAGATGGTTGTTCAGGCTTTACTGAAGGAGGCTGTGCCATACCACCGAACCCTGCTGGCGGCGGAACTATAATGAGTTATTGTTCCAATACATCTGTAGGGGTCAACTTCAACCTGGGCTTTGGCCCACAGCCGGGTAATGTAATCCGGAACAGTGTTAGCAACTCCACCTGTTTAAACGTAAACTGTTTTGAAATATCCCCTACTAAGATTTCTGTATGCCAACCGGCCAATGCTGTTTTCAACATTAATAACTCAACTGCCATCAACTATACATTGTCCGCTTCGGGACAGCCGACAGGTGCAACAGTTAGTTTTTCTGCAAATCCACTTCCCGGTCCCGGTACAGCTACCATGACGATCGGCAATACATCTGCCGCTGCTGCCGGAACATATGTGATCACATTAACAGCAACCAATGGTGCAAACATCATTAATCAAAATGTTACTTTAACAATTCAATCGGGTGTACCTGCAGATCCTGTTTTAATTTCTCCTGCTGATGGGGCAACTAACCAGATCGGTCCAGTATTGAACTGGGCTGCAGCTTCGGGAGCTGAAACTTACGAAGTACAGGTGGCTACTGATGCAGCATTCAATAATATCATTGCCAGCGCAACCGGGTTAACCAATACGAATTATCAACCCAACGGGTTACTCATTCTCACCACCTATCACTGGCGGGTAAGGGGAGTAAACAGTTGCGGTAACGGAAATTACAGTGCTGCTTTTTCATTCACTACAGGAAATATAGTCTGTAATACCCCGGCAAGTACAAATGTTCCAATTGTTATTCCAAACACCGCTGCAACGGTTAATTCTACACTAACCATCCCAGGTTGTGGTGGTACCATCGTTGATATAAATGTTAAGAACCTGAACATAACACATTCCTGGATTGATGATCTTGTGATTGATCTGATTAGTCCAAACGGTACAACGGTCAGGCTGATGAACAGGCCCTGCGGCGAAGAAGATAATATCCTTATCAATTTTGATGATGAAGCGGCAAGCCCGACATTCCCTTGTCCGCCTGTAGGTAACCTGACCTATAAACCATTTGCAGCACTTTCTGCATTTGATGGAGAAAATTTAGCAGGTACCTGGACGCTAAGAGTTGCTGATTTGGTTGCCGAGGATGGCGGTTCAATCAACAGCTGGTCACTCGAGATCTGTTATTCACCGGCGGCACCAACAATGAATGAACCAACAGTAACGCAACCTACCTGTGCAACACCAACGGGAACGATCGTTGTAAATGCAACGGGCAGCGGTACACTGGAATACAGTGTGGATAACGGCGCTACTTACCAGGCAGGTGCAACGTTCAGCGGCCTGGCACCGGGTAATTATAATATTATAGTACGTTTACAGGCAAATCCTTTATGTGAAACGGCTTATGCCAATAACCCGGTTGTGTTATCCGAAGCTACAGGATGCTGTGTTCCCCCAACAATAACAGCCCCATCTGTAACGCAACCCACCTGCCTGGTACCAACCGGAACCATTGTAGTGAATGCAACGGGCAACAGTCCATTGGAATACAGTGTTGATAACGGTGCTACCTGGCAACCTTCTGCTACATTCAGCGGCCTGGCACCAAGTAATTATTATATTATTTCGGCCAGGCATATCAGTGACCCCAGCTGTGGTTCAACCTATGGCGGTAACCCGGTAGTTCTTCATGCAACAGAATTACCTATAGTTGGTATGAGTGCCGATGGCCCATTAACGTTCTGCGCCGGAGGTTCTGTTAACCTCGGTGCTGTAGTAATATACCCGAATTTCCTGAGAATGGTGTTGCCTTACAACATTGATTTCAATATAGGTACTGCAGTATTCGGTCCATCCATTTTAACCACACCGCTCACTGGCGACTTTGTTTATATACCTGACGGAACGGCGAGTTATTTAGGATGCAATCCTTATGTAGCCGGATCACTGAACGGTAAGGTGGCATTGATTGACAGGGGAGTTTGTAATTTTACCATAAAAGTTAAGAATGCCCAGGATGCAGGTGCTACCGGAGTTATTATTGTAAACAATAATGCCGGAGGCCTGGTTAATATGGGCGGTGCAGATCCAACAATAACAATTCCTTCGATCTTTGTAAGCCAGCTGGATGGTGCGATACTTAAGAATATGATCGCTCAGGGAACCACCAATGGCAACACTTTGCAGCATACTTATAGTTATCTCTGGTCAAACGGTGCTACAACCGAAACCATACTGGTTACACAAAGTGGGACGTTTACTGTTCAGGCTACTGATGAGAATGGCTGTTCAGGTACTACACCACCTGAAACAGTTACCGTTAACCCGATTCCTGATGCAGTGGCCACGCCATCATCACAATCCATTTGTACCGGCACTGCCATTACAAATATTGTGCTCAGCGGAACTGTACCTGGTACCGTATTTAACTGGACCCGTGACAATACGGTTGATGTAACGGGTATTGCGGCAAGTGGTGCCGGTGATATCAGCGGCACCTTGACCAATAACACGGCAGCCCCGGTAACGGTAACCTTTACGATAACACCGAGCTATACAAATGCTGAAGTTACCTGTACAGGTACTCCAATAACGGCAACGGTTACCGTAAACCCGGTGCTTTATATTGGCTGCCCGGCTAATATGGTTGAAACGATCACCAACCAGAACATTCCGTGCTTCAAAGCGGTTAACACACCCAACCCTGTTTTCTGTGGTACGCTTACCAAACTTACCTGGAAACTGACCGGTGCCACCGTACTGAGTTCGCCCACTTCAGGTA
>CAZBIK010000264.1:0-5179 GCA_964491955.1 uncultured Ferruginibacter sp. | reverse complement strand
GTTATTACTGATATTGTCGGATCTGTACCCCCTGTGTTCCACAAATAGGAAGCATGGCCGTCTTTTGCTCTAAGCAATATCGTATTTCCTGGGCATAAAGAAGTATCTGTGCCCAGGTTTACATTTGGCAAAGATAAAAATACTGTAACGTGAACAGAGTCTGTAAGATTTGCACAGGATTGTATGCCCGCATAAATATATCCCTGCCATGCCCCGTTGAATATAACCTGGTAGGTAGAATCATTTATTTGTGTAAAAGACTGAACATATGTAGGGTCGTAATTAAAAATAATATTGCTGCCACATTCCGGATTTTTATGAGCGGTTAATAATAGGGGAGCTGAACCGCAAATGGTATCTGCAGATGCAATGAGATTTATTGTATCACAAAAGGATGTGGATTGGCAGCCGGGAAGATAATTGGCGCTGGTGTTTTCTGCCGTAATCGTTTTATTGCTGCTTTCTACAAAATCACCTGCTGCTATGGAAGCCACGCCTAAATTGAAGTTGGTAACATAATTAAATGGCTGAAGAAAAGATATTGGGTCATCCACACCTGTACAGGCTGATGAAGTATCTGTAGTTTGTAATTTTAAAAATTCCATTTTGGAACCGGGGGCTCCGCTGTTGCCAATAAGCCTGGTCAGCAGATCTGCTCCGGAGGAATGCTTAACCGCATAATTTTCAAAATTCACAAATTCATTTATATATTGCCTTCGTCTTTCTTTTAATATGATATCATCATTAAACTGCAGGTAGTAGATAGCCGGATTCGTTCCTCCGGGAGACATGGTAAATAATCCCGTGTTGTCCGGGAAAAGAGAAAGTTTGATAGTACTCAGGTTGCCCTGTACATTGTTTCTTATACAAAAAGCTTTTACGAAATTCAGATTTTCATCAAACTCACATACCGCTCCCTGGTAGTAAGGAAGCGGTCCACCATTGAATCCATAACATCGTCCACTGATCCGGTAATGGCCATTACTGAGCTTGCTCATTGGGTCTGTACCTAAAAAGCTTAAGTTATATGCCTGGGGATCTGAAATGGAGTAGAATTTTGTTGCAATAGTATCGCCGGTTGTTTTATTGATCCGGTAAATGCCTACCCATGTAAAGGTGCCACTGGTTATTTTTCCAAAGGAAACAATTTCATTTGGTAAAATGTCAATCCCAAATACATTCTCAAAATAATTTCCGTTATTGGGATTGTACATTTTACTCCATAAAATATTACCGTTATTCTGATCAAGCTTATTAATATTTCTTCCCGTAGCCCAGTGTGGCCCGGTCAAATAAATATCTCCTGTAAAAGGATCTTCTTTCATTTGCTGAACATAATAATAATCAGCACTGCCATTGCCATTTGTCCAAAAGATAGATTTGTAGGTCTTACTCCATATTATGTTTCCGGTATTGTCGGTTTTGGTTACCAGCAAATCCTCATTATTGGTAACCAGGTTATTGGTTTTACCTATCAGAATTAAACCGCCATTTTGTAACTCCAGTGTTTTGTAATAATAAATGGTACTGTAACTAATGTGATTTAAACTGTCGTACGTTTTAGCCCATATCACATTCCCGCTTTCATCACTTTTCAAAACATACGCTTTATTCCTTGCACTACCGCTGGTATAATCGGAATAGGTTCCGGCTATAAGCAGCATACCATTTGACGTTTTGCTGACTCCATTTACATAAAAATGAACAGAATCTTTTCTGAGAAAAGATCTGCCTGATGAATCGTAGCATGTAGAACTAAGCAGGGAATTTAATTTGGATACAGGGGCAATTTCAATTTGCAACTTATTTACTTTATCAGCATTACCCGGGAAGCCCGGCTTATTTAACAGCCGGTTTTGCGGCAACTGTTCCATGAAAACTAAAGAATCAAGCTGTTTGGGGTTTAACTTATATGAAGCATTTTGGCATTGTACCGATAGACTGCAGCATAAATAAATGCAGCAGAAAAAAAAAGTACGGTGCAAAAATGTGTTCATCAGAAAGAAATAAATTTTAATTATTGCTGTTACAATATTATATAATTTATTCTGTATTATTTCTATTTGTTGCTTTGTATCACGCCATGGCACAAAACTACTCTGTCGCTGGTGTTCCCATTCAAACGTAAGCTAACTGTCGCGCCAGCATACGCCGCCGCCCGGTCTTTTGCCAAAACCTTATAAGTCTTTACCTTTATTACAACTTTATAATAACAAATATTTCAAATGATCTTAGTTAAAAGGGCAACGGCAGAAGATCACCGGCCGATTGTTGCCATTGGGAAAACAGCGGTAGCAGAAGCGCACAGGGACAGCACTTCTGCAGAAAATCTGAATGAGTACCTGGAGAAGAATTATAATGATCAAACAATTAAGGAAGAACTTGATGATCCGGAAAATATTTACCACATTATCAGTTACAACGGGAACCCGGTTGGTTTTTCAAAAATAATATTAAATGCGAAGGAGCCGGGCATCGTGGCAGAAAATGTAACCAAGCTGGACCGGATCTATTTACTCAAAGAATTTTACGGTTTGAAACTGGGTCTTGAGCTTTTGAATTTCAATATCAGGCTGGCAGGAAATAATAAACAATCGGGTATATGGTTATACACCTGGACCGGGAATACAAGGGCAATTGATTTTTATCTTAAGGCGGGTTTTACAATTATAGGAAGTCATAAGTTTTATGTCACTGACACAACCTATAATCTGAACCATTTAATGTTTCTTAATTTGCCCGGAACCTAATTTGCCCCAACCGGCGGTTCATTCGCCCTCAGCCCCGGTTCGTGTCTTCACGAACCGAAACTAACCAATTATAAATGGTTCGTGAAGCGAAACCATGACATAGATTGTATGTCACAAGTGATCCCATGATCATTTCGGGCAGCAATTGGAAATATATTTGGGGAACACTTGCGCCAGTGAGGACTGTATATTATTTTTTTGCCTTTACTTCAAAACTGGCAATACCCAGTTCGCTATTATTTTTCTTATTATTAACTGTAATAGTAACATGGCCGGGTTCATTAACACGGGCAATAAAACGGCCATCCTCCGTTTGGGTAATAGTGCCTTTTGAAATGGCAAGGGTTAAGTTGCTGTTTTTTACCCGCCTGATATTTACATTAATAATATTGTCTGTTTCCGTAAAAATTGTGAAAGGAACTTCAGATGTTATTTCAACACCATCTACTTCTAACTGGAATGTAACCGGTTGCCGGCGGTATGCTTTGATCGGCTTGCCATCTTTGATGGCCGGGCTCCAGGTACCCGATTTTTGGATGATCCGCTTTACTTCTGTTTCCATGCCGTAACCAAAATTGGTCTCCATGGAAATTTCTGATAAACTGCCATCGGGGGTTATTGCAAACTTTGCTACGACCGCGTACCTGCCAATAGGAGCACCATTATCTGTCGGAACATTTGGGTTTAAGTTTTTTTGCAGATACTTTCTCCAGGCTGATTCTCCACCAGGGAAACCAGCTTCAACTTCAACACTGGTAAAAATCCTTCCATCTGCTAAAACAGTGTCAGGTTTAGAGACTGGCGTGACCTGCGCAGGCAATATTAAAGCAGAAAGCAAACAAAAAGGGATGAGTAAATAATATATGTACATACAGATTATTTCAGGCAAGATAATTTTTATTTCCCAACTGCCGCCAGTTTTATACTTTCCCAACTGGTGCAAGTGTTCGTCTTTCCTCTTTACCTCGGTTCGTTTCTTCATGAACCGAAATTATCCGATAATAAAAGCTCTAAAAAATTCATCTCAAATCATTGTTTATTTTCCCGTATATAACTGATGTTTTCCTCAGCCAGGAACAAAGGATTTCCATGTTGAATAATTTATATTTGGAATTATATAAGCGATCATGGCAAAATATATAAGCATCGTAGACGAATTGATTGTTAATAAAATTTACCACATCCGTAAGCAAAAAATAATGCTGGATAGGGACCTGGCAGAATTATATGGTGTCCAGTCAATAAGACTAAGGGAACAGGTAAAAAGGAACAAGGACAGGTTTCCGGTTAATTTTATGTTCAGGTTAACGGCAAAGGAAGTTGAAGCAATGGTATCGCAAAATGCGATACCATCAAAACAGCAGTTAGGAGGCTATCTTCCATATGCTTTTACAGAACATGGTGTATTGATGTTGGCAAGTGTATTGAAAAGTAAACAGGCACTTGAAGTAAGTATCAGGGTAATTGAGATCTTTGTAAAAATGCGGGAAATGCTGTCAACCAATAAAGATATTTTATTGAAGATGCAAAAGGTGGAAAAGAAATTGACTGCCCATGATGCAGATATACAATTGATCTTTGAGGCATTGAAACGATTGTTAAACCCGCCACAGGCACCCCGGAAAAGGATTGGTTTTAAACCTGATGACTGATATGTGCATTGCGGTCTTATCTTTCCTGGTGGAGATGCAGCCTACATTATAAATATAAAATCAAATACACTTCAATTTAAATCGCTGTTGTCAGAGTATCACCTGAGAACCCGGTATTTTTAACCACAGATGGCCACAGATGAGCACAGATTAATCCGTGTTATCTGTGAAACAAATCTGTTGCCATCTGTGGTTAATATTTTTTTATTTCCACCAGCCCTGTTTTTGTGGCTATCTGTGGTTAATGTTCTTTAATTTCCACCAACCCTGTTTATCTCATCCGATGCCCCGCCCTCAGATCTGTTCACCGGTTTCATCGCTTTACCAAACCGCCAGCTAAAACTCAGCCGCACAACCCTCGAATCCCATTTTATCTTAAAAGGTTCATACGAATTCTCAAAAGTGGAATAGCCGTTATAGTTCTGGAAATAGGTAAGGTCGCGGATACTCAGTCTCAATGTTCCTTTCTTCTTCAGTATCTGTTTGCCAACACCAATATTCAGTTCGCCCTGTGGTTCCAGCCATTCCTGCAGGTCTATCTGGCTTCTTGTTTGGTAATATCCACTCAGTTCAAAACTCCATCCTTTTTTAAGCTGGAACTGGTTATTAATGCTGATATTGAGCTGGTTCACCCGCGCCGTAAAAGGAGCCCATACCACACCTTTTATCACCTTATGATTGTACACTGCTGTTGCCGTGAGGTTCCACCATTTGGTAATGGAAGTTTGAAAGGTTTCTGAAATGCCAAAATTTGTAAAAGTTCCAACATTCCCCCGC
>CAZBIK010000263.1:1265-5200 GCA_964491955.1 uncultured Ferruginibacter sp. | reverse complement strand
TTTTTTAAACTCCTGCAGCTACCTGTTGTCTTCCCTGTATCCTGCCGCTGCTCATCAACCCGTCGTACTGGCGCATTAGTAATTGTGTTTCTATCTGTTGCAAGGTATCCAGTATAACCGCAACCATGATCAACAGTGAGGTTCCACCGAAGAATGTGGCAAAACCCTGCTGCATACCGAATATCAACTGGATGATACCGGGAAGAATACCTACCAATGCGAGCAAAACCGCGCCGGGCAAGGTTATCCTGTCCATGATGGTTCCGATATAATCCGCTGTTGGCTGGCCTGGCTTAACGCCCGGGATAAAACCGTTGTTGCGCTTTAATTCATCGGCCATTTGCTTTGGATTGAATATTAAAGCTGTGTACAGGAACGTAAACGCGATCACAGCAACCGAATAAACGATCATGTAACCGAGGTTGGTATGGTCTGTAAAATATTTGGTCCAGGTGGCGGTGCCTCCAAAAGAAAATAAAGTTGGCAGGAAAAGTATGGCCTGGGCAAAGATGATCGGCATAACACCGGATGCATTCACTTTAAGCGGCAGGAAATTTCTTGCACCACCAAACTGGCGGTTGCCCACGATCTGCTTGGCATAATTAACCGGCACTTTGCGTGTACCCTGTACCAGTAATATAACACCGAGTATAACGGCTATCAGTAAAACGATCTCGATCAGTAACATTAAGATACCACCGGCTCCCCTGGTCATCCTGGCCGACCACTCCTGTCCGAAAGATTCCGGTAAACGGGCCAGGATACCGATCATGATGATGATGGAAGTACCATTACCTAAACCTTTATCAGTTATCTTTTCACCCAGCCACATTACAAATAAAGTACCCACGGTAAGAATAATAACGGTAGAAACCCAGAAATAAGCGCTGAATGCAGGAATGATGGCTTCCACATTACCCGGACTTTTTAAATAACCGATGTAAGCTGCTGCCTGGAATGCGGTAACAATAACGGTGAGGTAACGCGTCCACTGGTTGATCTTCTTCCTGCCGCTTTCACCTTCTTTCTGGATCTTCGCCATCTGGGGAACCAGGATGGTCATCAGCTGCATAAAGATGGAAGCAGAGATATAAGGCATGATGCCCAATGCAAAAATGGAAGCCTTTGAAAAAGCGCCTCCTACAAAAGTATCCAGTAAACCCAGCATGCCGGATTCGGCGCTGGATGCAAGTGATGCTAATTTATTGGGATCGATACCGGGTAAAACAATGAATGAACCAACACGATAGATAAAGACCAGCAGTAAAGTGAACGTTATCTTATTGCGAAGCTCTTCAATGCTCCAGATATTCTTAAGTGTTGTAATGAACTTCTTCACAGAATGTAAACGATTTAAGTGTTTGCGCTAAAATAGTTGATGCATTTTAACAAATACATCCGGCAAATATCGTGAAATTATTTTATTATCTCGATAGAACCTCCGGCTGCTTCAATGGCTGCCTTTGCTTTTTCACTGGCTGCATTCACTTTAAAAGTGAATTTACCGGTAATTTCACCATTGCCCAGGATCTTCACACTGTCAAACTGGCTAATTAAACCGTTGATGTATAAATTCTGCAGGCTGAATTCTGTAATGCCGTATTTTTCTGCCAGGGTATCTATCTGGCCAAGGTTCAATACTTTAAACTCAACACGGTTGTTGTTCTTAAATCCACGTTTTGGGAGACGGCGCTGGATCGGCATCTGTCCGCCTTCATGCGCTTTCTTGCTTTTGTAACCGGCACGGCTTTGTCCGCCTTTATTACCTTTTGTAGATGTTCCGCCTTTACCACTTGCTTCACCACGACCAATTCTTTTTTCCTTGTGTGTTGCGCCTTTTGCAGGTTTGAGTGTGTGTAGTTTCATTTTATTTTTTGATTTTGTACTTACGGGGTATCACCCCTCGCTTGTTAATTGATAATTTATAATTTGATAATTGATAATGTGGTTAGCTCAATCTTTAAGCAGGATTAACAGAATAATTATCCATTAACCCATTATCAATTATCCATTTTATCCCAGCTCTTCCACTTTTACCAGGTGGTTTACTTTATTAACCATACCCAATATCTGCGGTGTAGCTTCCACTTCTACAGAAGCATTCATTTTCTTCAGTCCCAAAGCCACCATTGTTCTTTTCTGGCGCTCCGAGCGGTCGATTACACTTTTAACCTGTGTTACTTTTATCTTTTTCATTCCTAAATAGGTTTAAGGTTTAAGGTTTAATGGTTTAAGGTTACCGAAGTATGTTGACTTCCAACTTTAAACATTAAACGTTAAACGTTTATCATCCGTTAAATACTTTCTTCAATGAAATACCGCGTGTTTTTGCAACAGCGATGGGTTCACGCAATGTGGCTAAAGCTTTGAATGTAGCTTTTACCACGTTGTGCGGGTTGGCAGAACCAAGGTTCTTTGCCAATACGTCGGTAATGCCTGCTGCTTCCAAAACCGCCCTCATACTGCCTCCGGCAATTACGCCGGTACCATGTGCGGCCGGTTTGATGTACACCTTAGCTGCTCCTTCCTTAGACAACTGGTCGTGCGGAATGGTGCCATGCATCAACGGGATCTTGATCAGGTTCTTCTTGGCATCTTCAATACCCTTGGTGATCGCTTCCTGTACTTCTTTTGCCTTGCCCATACCATGGCCAACAATACCGGCTTCGTTACCCACAACAACCAATGCAGAAAAACTAAAGGCACGTCCGCCCTTGGTTGTTTTAACTACACGGTTAATGGCAACAACCTTGTCTTTCAGTTCCAGGTCGCCGGCTTTTATTTTATTCACAATTAAATTTGACATCAATGATAATTTTAGATTTTAGATTTACGATTTTAGATTTTATACATTTCAGATTGAAGTCTTTGCTTTAACAAAATCCGCAATCTGAAATCTGCAATCTAAAATTCCAGCCCGCCTTCCCTGGCACCTTCGGCAACTGCTTTAACACGGCCATGATAAATATATCCGCCACGGTCGAAAACAACTGTTGAAATACCCAGTTCCTTAGCCTTGGTTGCAATGGCAGCACCTACCAGTTTGCTTTTTTCGATCTTGGGTGCTTTTTGAGCCTGGATGTCTTTTTGCCTGGATGATGCAGCGGCCAATGTTACGCCATTGTTGTCATCAATTAACTGGGCATAAATATCACTGTTGCTCCTGAAAACACTCAACCTTGGTTTTGCTGCGGCACCACTGATCTTTTTACGGATGCGGTATTTGATCTTTACCCTTGCGCTTGATTTACTGTTCATTTTGTTTTATTTTATTTTCCCTGATTCTGCCAGGGAATAATTCTTAAATTTTAAAAGCTCTTCACAAGTCCTCCCTTTGGGGGAGGATTTAGGTGGGGCCTTATTTACCAGCCGATTTACCAGCTTTCCTTCTCAACACCTCACCGGCAAACTTAACACCCTTACCCTTGTATGGTTCCGGCTTACGCAGGCTCCTGATCTTTGCACAAACCTGGCCGATCAGTTGCTTGTCGATGCTTTCGAAACTGATCATCGGGTTTTGTCCTTTTTCCTGTGAAGTAACTACTGATAATTCCTTCGGAACTTCGAAAATAATATTGTGCGAATATCCCAAAGCCATATCCAGCAGGTTGCCCTGGGCAGAAGCTTTATAACCTACACCCACCAGTTCCAGTTTTTTGGTATACCCTTCGGTAACACCTTTTACCATATTACCCACCAGTGAACGGTATAAACCATGCATGGCGCGGTGACGGATCTGGTCGGTTGGACGGGTTACCTGAACGATACCATCTTTGATCTCGATCTTCATATCCCTGTCCAGGGTTTGTTTCAGTTCACCTTTTGGACCTTTAACGGTAACTACATTCTCCGCATTCACGGTAATGGTTACCCCGTTCGGTACTTCAATCGGTTTTTTTCCTATTCTGCTCATTGTCGGTTTTTTATTTTATTTA
>CAZBIK010000263.1:0-1165 GCA_964491955.1 uncultured Ferruginibacter sp. | reverse complement strand
ACTTCTCCGCCAACATTCTGTGCCTTCGCTTCCTTATCGGTCATTACACCTTTTGATGTAGAAACGATCGCAACGCCCAAACCATTCTTTACACGCTTGAAATCACCTGGCTTTGCATACGTACGCAAACCCGGACGGCTCACCCTTTCCAGGCTCTGAATAACAGGCAGCTTGGTAGCGGCATCATATTTCAGGGCGATCTTGATCAGCCCCTGCTTGTTGTCATCTTCAAATTTGTATTTTAAGATGTAGCCTTTATCGTACAGGATCTCGGTGATACGCTTTTTCAGATTGCTGGCCGGTATCTCTACAATACGGTGATTCGCCATCTGTGCGTTACGGATTCTTGTTAAATAATCTGCTATTGGATCAGTAACCATTGTTATTTCAGTTAATTGATTAAAAAATTTTTTTACAATGCGATATCCTAATTAGGTTGTTCGCTTTTCGTTGCTCGTTGTTCGCAGCTGACTTTCCGGCCAACGGCCAACGAATAACGGCCAACTGCTTTTACCAGCTTGCTTTCGTTATGCCCGGGATTTTTCCCTGCAATGCCATATCACGGAACATGTTCCTGGATAATCCAAAATGTCTCATATAACCTCTTGGGCGGCCTGTTAGCTGGCAACGGTTCTTTAAACGTACCGGTGATGCATTCTTCGGTAAAAGGTCCAAGGCTGCATAATCGCCGGCCGCTTTTAAAGCAGCTCTTTTATCAGCATACTTTGCCACCATTTTTTCCCGCTTTCTCTGCCTGGCTTCAATTGATTTTTTTGCCATAATTTTTGTTATCTGTTATTGGTTAATTGTTATCAGTTAATCGCTATTGGTTTACCATTAACTATTAACCATTAACTATTTTACTTTTTAATGTTTTTAAAAGGCATTCCCAACTCTTTCAGCAATTCAAATGCTTCTTCATTGGTACCGGCTGTTGTTACAAAAGTGATATCCAGCCCGGTGATCTTGTTCACCTTGTCGATATCGATCTCCGGGAAAATGATCTGCTCGGTAACTCCCAGTGTGTAGTTTCCGCGGCCGTCAAACGACTTGTCGTTGATACCCTTGAAATCACGTACACGCGGCAATGATACCGATACCAGCCTGTCCAGGAATTCATACATCTTTACTCCACGCAGCGTAACCCTTGCACCGATCGGCATGT
>CAZBIK010000262.1:0-5246 GCA_964491955.1 uncultured Ferruginibacter sp. | reverse complement strand
TACGCTTGCGAGCGCCATATTGATGAAACCTTTGTGCGCATCAAAATTTCTAGTGGGCTGGGCCACACCGAATATATCGATACCGCGAAGCAGGATCGTAGAGGATTCTTTGATGGCGCCGGTGGCAACCGTTTTAAGCTTGGCGGTAACTGCAACATCATTGTCATTGATCTTAACATCCTTTTCGGCTCCGGCAAAAATACCGGCCAGTTTACCCGCACCATTCTGCTTGATATAAGATTCTACAAATAGAGTAATAAAATCATCTTCCCTCGAAGCCTTGAGCTGGTTGGCTGTACTGATCGCATTCAGCAGGGCAGGGTCTTTTGAATTATTACTCAGGGATTTTAACAGGTCAGCAAGGCTAACATCCAGTGTAACACTGATGCCTCCCTGCAGGTCCAGGCCAAGGTTCAGTTCATTGGCTTTGCACTGCTTGTAAGTTGTTCCAAATACCGGGTAGATCTTCTTGTCGGCTGTACTGTCGAGGATACGTCTTTTCCTGAATTCAATGGCCGCTTCTTTTTCTTCACCTTTTAAATCCGGGTAAGCAGCTTTCACCATTTTGGTTGCCTGTGCCTTTACGGTGTTTTCGTAATTACGGATTACCAGGGTATAGGATAATTCCCAAAGCGAAATAACGGTAAGCGCAATTGTAAAAAACCAAACCAAACCTTTAAGTTTCATGTGTTTATTTTTATTTTTTTAATGGTCACATGGAATTCGCCAATAATCATTTCGTTTTGGTAGAAATTAATTGTTGGCTCATTTCATAATAATAGTCGTTTTAGTAACTTCTTCGTTTGAATTTTAGAAGTGTGCAAAGATAGGGGAAAAACCCATTTAGTCTTTATGATGGATAATTTTAGAATTTTACCCATTTTGCAGGTAAAACCGGTCATATGGTCTGTAAAAATAATGCAATGCTTCATCTGATGGCCGGAATATGCATTTTCCTCAGTTGCAGCGCTGTTAAACACAACAAACAATTGGCATATACAAACGATAAAAAACCGGCTATGGTAACAGTAGCACAGCATCCCGAAACCTTCCTGGATTCATTGCTGAAAAGCCACCCGCAATACTTTGGCGAATTGCTTAAAAACAGGGACCTGCTGAATATGCAGATCGTATATACCCAGGTAAACAGGGACCTGAACGGAAAGGCCACCCTGCAGCATCATCTCTACAATACCAATCAACAACAATATTTTTACCCGGCATCCACGGTTAAATTGCCCATTGCTTTACTGGCTCTTCAAAAGCTGAATGAATTAAAGGACCTGCAGATCAACAGGAACAGTACCCTGCTGACCGGAACAGCTTACAGCGGGCAAACGCCTGTTTACAATGACCCCACCTCCCCGGATGGCCGGCCATCCATTGCCCATTATATAAAAAAGATATTGCTGGTAAGCGACAATGATGCATACAACCGCCTGTATGAATTTTTAGGCCAGGAGTACATCAACCGGGAAATGCATAAAAAGGGATATACCGATGTACAGATCCTGCACAGGCTGGAACTCTTTTTAACAGAAGAAGAGAACCGGAATACAAACCCCGTAACATTCTATGATCAAAACAGCCGGGTTTTATACAATCAACCGGCACAGCGAAACGCTGATGCTTATGCTTTGCGCAAAGACAGTATCGGTAAAGGATATTACCGCAATGGCAAACTCGTTCAGGCTCCCATGGATTTTTCAAAAAAGAACAGGATCAGCCTGGAAGGCCTGCACAAAATACTCATCAGCCTTATCTTCCCGGATAAAGTGCCCGCAAACCAACGATTCAATATAACCGAAGATGACCGGCAGTTTGTTTTAAAATACATGAGCATGTACCCAACGGAAAGTGCATACCCGCCCTATGCTGCGGATACCTTGCAATACTGGCCGGCTTACTGTAAATTCTTATTGTTTGGTAAGGAAAAAGGAACAATGCCCGGTCATATCCGGGTGTTTAATAAAGTAGGTAATGCATACGGCCATTTGACCGATGTGGCCTACGTGGCTGATTTTAAAAACAAGGTTGAGTTCTTTGTATCTGCCATGATATACTGCAACAGCGATGGCATCTTGAATGATGATGCTTATGATTATGACAGCATCGGTTATCCTTTTTTGAAGAACCTGGGCAGGGTTATTTATGAATATGAACTGAAAAGAAACTATAAAAACCGTCCTGACCTGTCAACGCTTTCATTTACTTATGATTAATGGCTATTTTTGCCCATACCAAAAAAACAGCAAATGCATTTATCTTCCTTACTGCAGCGTTTTAATGAACCGGAAACCCTCAAGATGGCCAAACTGGGCCGTGAATTAAGGGCAAAAGGATTTGATATTACCGACCTGAGTTTGGGCGAGCCCGATTTTGATACCCCTGATCATATTAAAATGGCTGCCAAAAAAGCCATAGATGACAATTACAGTCATTATACGCCGGTTGCCGGTTACCTGGACCTGCGGGAAGCGATTTGCCTTAAACTGAAAAGAGATAACGGCCTGGACTATACGCCTGACCAGGTTGTAGTAAGTACAGGCGCCAAGCAAAGCATTGCCAATACCGTACTGGGCATTGTGGATAAGGGCGATGAAGTGATCATACCAACCCCTTACTGGGTAAGTTATTCCGAGATTGTGCGCATGGCCGGCGGTGAAGTTACCATGGTAAACACGTCCATTGAGAACGGTTATAAAATTACCGCGGCAGAACTGGAAGCGGCCATCACCGGTAAAACAAAACTGTTCATGTTCTCATCGCCCTGCAACCCAAGCGGGGCAGTTTATTCAAAGGAGGAATTGAGTGCTTTGGCGGAGGTATTTAAAAAATACCCCAATATTTTCATCATGAGTGATGAGATCTACGAATTCATCAATTATGAAGGCAGGCATGAAAGCATAGCCCAGTTTGATTTTTTAAAAGACAGGGTGATCGTTATAAACGGCTTGAGTAAAGGCTATGCCATGACGGGCTGGCGCCTGGGATATATTGTTGCCCATGCAACCATTGCCAAAGCCTGTGAAAAAATACAGGGGCAAATAACCAGCGGCGCCAATGCGGTAACCCAACGGGCAGCCATAACTGCACTGACAGGCGATATGAAACCTTCTGCCATGATGCTGGCTGAGTTTACCAAACGCAGGCAGCGGGTGATGGAATTGCTTAAAGAAATACCCGGACTGGTTTGCAGCGAACCACAGGGTGCATTTTATGTTTTTCCGCAGGTGAACTCTTTTTTTGGAAAAGCTGATGGTGAACATAAAATTGAAAATGCAGATGACCTTTGTATGTATTTGCTGAACACAGCACATGTTTCAACAGTTACCGGCAGGGCCTTTGGCGAACCCAACTGTATCCGCATTTCTTTTGCCAACAGCCTGGAGAATATTGAAAAGGGGTTTGCAAAAATTAAAGAAGCATTGGCTAAAGTAAAATAGTACCTCAAAAAGGTACAGGTTTGATTTATAGCACAGCTTTGGCAAGATAAAAAAATTACAGGCTGTAATCCTCAATTAAAAAGCAAACCCGCATCAGCAGTTGATCGGTATAATTGCCGATATTTTTGTTTGCAGCTTTGGAAACCTGGTATAAATTCTTTTCAGCTTCGATTGTTGATTGCGCTGTTTTATTTTTTGGATCCTCCCGCGACCAGGCAGTATAATACCTGAGGTTATCAACTCTTCTGCCGTTATACAATAAGATCACTGTTTCTGTTGATGCATTAATGACCTGGTCTGTAACAGAAACTTTTGTTTGGCCGTAACTGGATTTGTCAACGGCAATTCCGGCAGGCCTGTTGGTTACCGTAAAATTTTTATTTTCTGTGATCAGCCCTATTTTAACACCATCCTGCATGATCACCCGGTCATTGATAATGCTCACGGGTTTGGTCCTGTCACGGACCACCTGTTCATTAAAATACCTCGTTTCATTCAGGTGATCTTCAAATGATCTTATTTTAGACAGCAATGCGGGCCCGCCGTAATAATGGCTGATAAAACGTGATACATTTTTCGGGATCAGCTCATTTTTGCTGATGAGGTTATAATCCCTGATGATCTTAGCCAGCACCACCGGAAAAGCTTCATCTTCTATGTATATGGCAAAGGTGTCTGCAGTTGGTGGGAATGTTAATTCGTAATAATAAAATGGTTTTAACTCTGCAACCGGAGCGTTGAATTTGATGACCTCCGCTTTTATTAAAACATAATCGGAAAAACTGTACACTTCCATATTATAGCGTTGCGGTGAATTGCTGAGTTCTTTCGCATATAATGCTATGGGTTTATTGTTGATAAAAATAACGGAGTCATTCAACCTTACATCCTGTGCACGCAATGCAGGTGCTGCCAGGCAAATGAGCAAAGTGGGAAGAATCAGTTTCATCAAATCTGGTTTGAAGGATGACTTAACAGCAGGCTGGTTTACCCGGTAAACATATCAATAATACATCCAAATTCCAATACCCGGGATTTCATTTAACAGCACGTTAAAAATACAAGCTGATAAATTGTAATTCAATCGAACGGTTTTGTTATGCTTAAAATAAATTTCCTTATAGGGTTGCCCGGGTGGGGGTATCCGTTGTTATTCAAACAGTTCAAGCCAGCTTTTTGGCCTGCGGTTATCCAGCCATTTAAATCCTTTCAGTTCTTTTTTATCGGCAGGGATATCACGTATCGGGTATAATACACCGTTCACATCATTTACAAATTTTACCTTGTTCAGTTCCTTCTTCACAAAATACACATTGATCTCATCGCCGCTGCTGCGGTTCATGCCCACGTAGGCACTGTCGTCATCCTGCGGGTAAAAGATACTTTCGGCGGGGCTGCCTTTTACTTTAACAAAATCTATTGAGCCATCTACAAAATAACCGTTCAATGTGCGTCCGGCGATCTGGTTGTACAAACCTTCTGAGGTTTGGTTAACGATCATGCCATTGTTAAAAACATACAGCCGTTTTGGTTTTTGATTCTGGGTGAACATGAATAAGGTATCGCCGGTGATCTGCGATCTGTCATTCCAGACAACCGGTTCACCAAATAATTTAAAGGTAGAGTCAACAGTGGAGTAGTGGAGGCTGTCGCTAACGGCCTGTAAGGAATCATTAAAGATGCGTACGTTGTGAAAACCGATAAAAACCCTAATGAAAAAACCGGATCATTTGGAATTACGGCCAAGGAGGTTTTTAAGGTATTTGTCTGTTTGGAAAACTTTCCTTCCAAGCTTGCGTT
>CAZBIK010000261.1:0-5254 GCA_964491955.1 uncultured Ferruginibacter sp. | reverse complement strand
GGGGTGATCGAAGCCTTGATGGAGATCTGCGGCCACTCGCAGCAACAGGCCGAGCAGTGTGCCATCATCATTGACGCCAAAGGCAAATATGCCGTTAAAGAAGGCAGCTACGAAATTTTAAAACCCCAGTGCGATGCCATCACCGAAAGGGGCATCAATGCCACCGTTGAAGTGATCGCCAATTAATTCCCATGTTCATTGTAACCAAAGAATTGATCTTTCCACCGCTGGAAACGGCGGATGAAAACGGATTATTAGCTATTGGAGGTGACCTGGGCACCGAACGCTTACTGCTTGCCTACCGCAGCGGCATTTTTCCCTGGTACAATGAAGATGAACCCATTTGCTGGTGGAGCCCGGATCCCAGGTTTGTGCTGTACCCGGAAGAACTTAAAATAAGCAGCAGTATGAGAACGGTATTACAGAATGGTAAATTCCGATTTACGATTAACCGTGCATTTTCAACTGTGATACAAAACTGTAAAACGGTTACCCGAAAAGATCAGAACGGAACCTGGATATCGCCTGCCATGCAAAAGGCGTATACCCATTTACATGAACTTGGTTATGCCCACAGTGCAGAAACCTGGCTTGATGGCCGGCTTGTTGGCGGACTGTATGGTATCAGGCTGGGCCATATTTTTTTTGGTGAAAGCATGTTCAGCCTGGAGCCCAATGCCAGCAAATTTGCCTTTATCAATTATGTGAAACAGCTTCAAAATGAAAATGTACAGCTGGTAGACTGCCAGTTGCACACCAACCACCTGGAAAGCCTTGGCGCCAGGATGATCAGCCGGAAACTTTTCGCAAAAACGCTGGCTGACAATACCCGTAAATAAATTCCTTATTTTTGTCCATACTTTAAAAAATGAGCTATGCTATTTGAACTTACAGAAGAACAGTCAATGATCAAACAGGCGGCAAAGGATTTTGCGGTTAATGAATGCCTGCCGGGTGTTATAGAACGTGATGAATTGCAGAAATTCCCCAGGGAACAGATCGAAAAACTGGCCGACCTCGGTTTTATGGGTATGATGGTTAACCCGGAATATGGTGGCAGCGGCCTGGATACGGTGAGTTATGTGCTGGCCATGGAAGAGATCAGCAAGATCGATGCCAGTGTAAGCGTTTGTGTTAGTGTGAACAACAGCCTGGTTTGTTACGGCCTGCAGGAATACGGCAACGAAGAACAGAAACAGAAATACCTGCATCCCCTGGCACAGGGTAAAAAAGATGGTGAATTATATATCGGTGCCTTTTTACTGAGCGAACCCGAAGCCGGCAGTGATGCCACTTCGCAGCGCACAACTGCAGAGGATAAAGGCGATCATTACCTGCTGAACGGCACCAAGAACTGGATCACCAACGGCAACAGCGCCAGCGTGTACCTGGTGATCGCTCAAACGGATGTAAGCAAAGGAAGCCGCGGCATCAATGCTTTCATTGTAGAAAAAAGCTGGGCAGGCGTGGAAGTGGGCGCCAAAGAAAATAAACTGGGCATCCGGGGAAGTGATACGCACAGTATTTTATTCACTGATGTGAAAGTACCCAAAGAAAACAGGATCGGGGCAGATGGGTTTGGTTTTACGTTTGCCATGAAAACCCTGGCTGGTGGACGGATCGGCATTGCCGCACAGGCATTGGGCATTGCCAGCGGTGCTTATGAACTCGCACTGGCTTACAGCAAACAACGAAAAGCTTTTGGCACCGAGATCATGAACCACCAGATCATCCAGTTCAAACTGGCTGATATGGCTACGCGGATCGAAGCTGCCCGGCTCTTATGCCTGAAAGCGGCGTGGGAAAAGGACAACCACATAGACTATACCTTAAGCAGCAGCATGGCCAAGGTATTTGCCAGTGAAACGGCCATGTGGACCGCTACCGAAGCCGTACAGGTGCATGGAGGTTATGGTTTTGTAAAAGAATACCATGTTGAACGGTTGATGAGGGATGCCAAGATCACTCAGATCTATGAAGGCACGAGTGAAGTGCAAAGGATCGTGATCAGCCGGTCGATCCTGAAATAAGATAACACCCCCTCCGCCCCCTAAAGGGGGAACTTAAAAGACCATAAAAGTGCAAGTTATCCCCTGTAAACTGACAGGAATCTTTGCACTTTTTTTAATTACTTTAAACTAAGATGAGCATCGATACAGAAAAATACCTGGAAATTTTAAAAGAACTCAACGGCAAAGCCACCCTGGTAGCAGTTTCCAAAACCAAACCTGTGGAAGACATACACGCTTTGTATGCACTGGGGCAGCGTGATTTTGGAGAGAATTATGTACAGGAACTAAAGGATAAATATGCGGTATTGCCAAAAGATATCCGCTGGCATTATATCGGCCACCTGCAAAGCAATAAGGTAAAATACATTGCACCCTTCGTGCATTTGATCCACGGTGTTGATAGCCTTGGCCTGCTAAAAGAAATAAACAAACAGGGAATAAAGCATAACCGAATCATTGATTGCCTGCTGCAGGTGTACATTGCCAAAGAAGAAACCAAGTTTGGGCTGGACAGCCATGAACTGGAAACAATTTTAAAAACTGACCTGGCTGAATTCAAAAATATCCGCATCTGCGGACTGATGGGCATGGCATCCTTTTCAAACAACATGGACCTGGTCAGGTCAGAGTTTAATTATTTGAAAGCCCTTTTTGATAAATACACCCAACTTTCAACTTTAGACTTTAAACTTTCAACCCTTTCCATGGGCATGAGCGCCGATTACAGGACCGCACTCGAAGCCGGGAGCAATATGGTGCGCATTGGCAGCCTGTTGTTTGGCGAAAGAAATTAATGCGTAATGGTTATGGAAATGGTTTCATCGATCACTGCTCCGTCCTTATCAAAACAGTAATTCATTTTATAAACGGTTTCTGCAAATGGGCAGCAAAGTTTGTTTCCCCTGCACCTGTATTCCGCTTTGGCACACCCGGTGGCCACATCATAAACAATGATCCCGGTAACCTGGCAATTTTCATTATTGGCACACCATTTTTCTTTGAACCCGATCACCTGGATCTTTCCATCAGCTATCAGATCCTTAATGGCTTTATAAATATCACCCCCTTTAATTGCAACATCTTTTACTTTTTCAAACAACCCTCCCGCAAGTTTTGCGCCCCCTGAGAGAAAAGAAGTGATGATGCCCCATCCCAGTTCGCCTACATCACCCGCATTGGATTCTGTAGTGAAACTTTTTATACATTGAATACAATTGGGGCACTCAAAATCAACCGGGTTCTTCCCTTCCGTATTGGCATCGGCCCATTTCTTCATCGCTATTTCCAGGGCAGACCTTGTACCGGCTGTTAATACTTTTTCATCTCGTTTTCCGCCTGCCGGTTTTCTTAGATCGGCAAATACCGGTGGATTGTTTTCCGGCAGGTCAAGATGCACATTTACCGTAAAGCTTCCTGATCTGATGCTTACAATATCAAAACTGCGTTCAAACGTCCCGGTTACCACACTATCCGGCACAAGTGTAATGACCATTTGGTCAGCCGGATGCATGGTTACAATGGTGGGCGTTACATTCAGAAGTTCAAGTTTTGCCGTACCGGGCAGGTCCTGTAAACCGGTGATCTTTACTTTCAGATTTGTCTTCTCCCCTTTCAACAGGTTTAATTTCCCGGTACTTAATTGCATATCAACACCTGATACAGCCTGTGTACAGGGTTGCCCGCCCTTTTCCTGTATTTGCACCTGTTGCATACCCGTGCTGTTTTCAGGAAATTGAATGATCGATTGCCTGGGTGATTCAGCCAGTATGGTTGCGGGCAGGTTGCCAATTGTACAATTCGTATTGGAACTGTTGCCGTCAAAAGAACCTCTGACCGGTAAAGGCGCAGCAGTTAATGCATGTGTGGGATCTTACATTCAGCGCCTGCCGGCGATGTTGTTTCAGCATTTGTTGCACAGGGAATATTAACTGATGCAGCTGGATTGCCTGTTTCATGTAGCATACCCAGCGGAAGTTGTGATGTGGCCCCTGTATTAATTTGATACTGTACCGGTTTTTTTGCAATGGTGACCGGAATTTTCTGCCCGTTAAATTCAATAAAATACCTGGTCAGTTTATCCCCGTTTTTTTGGAGCTGCTTTGCATTTTTACCTCCGGGTTCAGCAGAAACTGTTCCGGAAATATGGTCACCGCTGCGTATATCATCCGGCAGGTAAATTTGGACCTTTCCTTCCGGCAAATTAAATGTTACTGTTGTAAGCCCTTTTTCAGTTGTAATCGTTTGTGCAAAGCCCGGGCAGACCGATATTGCAGAAACATAAATAAAAAGCAAATAATTTTTCATTTTGAGAATATTATAAATGAAAAAGATGGTGATCCGGCGTATTTATAAAAGATGGTGCAGTGTAACTGTTGCAATAAAGCCGATGCGGTAGTTTTGCCTTTATAAAATTAAAATGAATTCCACGCAATGTCAAGGTGAATTTTAAATTCCTGCTGCACCCCATCGTTGCAAAATTGTTAAAACCTTAACATCCGGCCGGAAATACGGCATGATTTTGTATCGTTTGTATATAAAAAGATAACTTTGAGATGAATTATACCCATTCCATGTCAGCTACATTTGAAACAGAAAAGAACAGGAAAGCTTTTGTCTACACAGCTTTGATATGTGGGGCCATCCTGTTGATCGCACTCCTGGTTTCCTGGAAACTGCCCCAACACCCGCCCTTGATCCTGGATGAACTGATTGAAATAAACCTGGGCAATGATGATGAAGGCTATGGTGAGGTGCAGCCATTGATCAAAGGTGAGAGGTCGCCTTCATCCGAATCGGCACAACAGCAACAAACAGCGGCCGCCAATAATACAAAGACGGAAGAATATAAAACAGATGAAAATACAGATGCAGAATCAGCGCCTGTGACCAAACCAGTAAAAACAACGCCTAAAGTAAATACTCCTGCGGTAGTTGTTGCACCTCCTGCACCAAAACCACAAAAGCCAAAGATCGCCGGCTACAGCGGCCCGGCAGGCGGCACCGGCAACGGCGCTACTGAAGACAATGGATACAAAATGCAGGGCAATAAGCCCGACGGTACCGGTGATGCCGGCAGCCCTACGGGTAAACCAGACAGTTATGGTAAAACACCGGGAGGTAAAACCGGTGGTAGTGGTTTGAAGGTTTCAAAAGGCGACCGTACCATTATAAACAATTATATTTTTATGGATAACCTGCCTCCTGCAACCATTCATGCCAGGATTAAAGTTTCACCAGAAGGC
>CAZBIK010000260.1:2036-5255 GCA_964491955.1 uncultured Ferruginibacter sp. | reverse complement strand
GGGTGCCTTCAAACAATACGGTTGTCGTGCCCAAATCAAGGTCACCGTAATGCCTCAGGAAATCAACAAACTCCGCATAGGTATGCGGTGTTGCGATGATCTCCAGCAAACGCAGCTACCTTGGCGGATTAAAAAAGTGGGTGCCGCAGAAATGCTTTTTAACATCATCGCTCCTGCCTTCCGTCATCATGTGAATGGGGATACCCGATGTATTAGATGTGATCAGTGTTCCGGGCTTCCGGTATTTTTCCACATCTGCAAAAACCAGTTGTTTGATATCCAGCCTTTCCACCACCACTTCGATCACCCAGTCACAGGCGGCAATGTCTTTCATGTTGTCGGTAAAATTGCCGGTGGTAATTTTTTTAATTACATCTTTTGTATAAACGGGCGATGGATTTGATTTGATGGCAGCAGCCAGAGCATCATTCACAATTTTATTTTTTTCAGCTGGTTTGGCATCTGCCGGCAAATCCTTTGGCTGAATATCGAGCAGCAGCACCTGCAAACCAACACCTGCAAAATGACAGGCAATGCGGCTGCCCATTACACCACTGCCTAAAACGGCTACTTTTTTGATGATCCTCTTTGACATGTTAAAATTAGTTAGTTAAACAACTATTTGATAAATCGAAATTAAGACATTTGCATTTAAGCCGGAAATAAAAACCAAAAGGGGGTTTACGAGGGAGAAATGAGATACCGGTATATTGAATAAAAAAATCTGCTGTTAAAAACAGCAGATTCAACAGTTCAATTTTTTAAGCATTATTTATTTTCGAAAAATTCAACCAGGGTATCACTGACATATCCCCATTCACCTGACTGCAATTTTACTTTTACATATTTATTGCCCTTGATGGATAAAATATCCGCATACCTGGGTTCTACAACCGCATTATTCGGAAAAATATATCCCTTGGTCTGATCCTTTGCAATTGTAATAAATCCGCCGTTTTCTGCAAGCCGGATATCATCATAAACCGGTTCGGCAATATTCTGGTACCGGGTATTCTTTAACCCGGTATTGCCGTCTTTGGTATAAATGAAAAAATTATTCCCGTCTTTTGCCTGCACATATTTTAACCGGCTGTTCTCAACGGCCAGGTAGGGCGAACCTGTTCCGAACAGGATACCTTTCAGGCTGTCTTTTTCGGCTACCAGGTAAACCATGGCGCCGATATTTATCTTTTGGATCTTTGTATATTCAAAAGGTACGATCACTTCAAATTTGTTGTTGAATACACCGTAATTGTTATTCCGGGTAGCGATGTAATAGGTTTCATCAGCACCGGCAATGATCTTATAATCGCCTGTGATCTTATCAAACAGGTCACTTTTTTTTATGGTGCTGTAACTCGATACCGTTTCAGTTGTGGTAAGCTGTTTGTTCATTTCACCTGCACTGCTTTCACTGATGGCAGGGCACTTGGGCATGGTGGCACCCTTGGTATCTATACAGATCTCATAACCACTGGCAAGCAGCGAGGCGCCTGCAAACAGCACCTGCTTTTGGGCGCTGATACTTCCATCCCCTGGTTTTTTGTTTCCGGATTTATCAAAATAACCGTACCGGAAAGGTTTTGCCACAAAAAACTTAATGGGTATCACCACTTTGCCGGCTTTATTGATATAGCCGTATTTGGTTCCTTTTTTTACAACGGCAAAACCTTCATAAAAAAAATCCGCATCGTTAAATTCGGGTTTGATGACCATATTTTTATCCGGGTCGGCATAGCCCCATAGTTCGCCCTGCCTGTATGGTATTAAAGACATGTCGGGATCCTGTGCAAAAACGGGTATGGAGACTGCCAGGAATAAAATGAACATTAATTTTTTACTTGTCATAATCATAAATTTTGTTTTCATACTATAATCAAAAATGAGCTTAAACAATTTAAGTTACAAAAAAAATTTCAACCGGGTACTTAAAAGGCGATGGCCAATCAGCATTTGTATATACTGATCAGCAATTTGTTTCCCCATTAACTCACACTGCTACCTGTATCAATTACCGTACCCGTATTGATAAAATGAAGTTTTCCCGAACTGTCTTCTGCCATCAGGATCATTCCCTGGCTTTCGATACCCCTCATTTTACGGGGCGCCAGGTTGGCAACAACCACTACCTGTTTGCCCACAATATCCTCCGCATTAAAATGCAGCGCAATACCGCTGACGATGGTTCTTTTTTCAGTTCCCAGGTCAACTTCCAGTTTTAAAAGCTTGTCGGCCTTTTCAACTTTTTCGGCTGCTGTGATGGTTCCAACCTTCAGGTCGATCTTTGCAAAGTCGCCGAATTCTATGGTATCTTTTACCGGTGCTGCAGCCGGAGCAAGGCTGGCGGCTTCTGCCGGTGCCTTTTCCTTTTCATTATTTTCCATCCGCATTTTTTTACTTTTTAATTTTTCTACCTGTTCCTTCACTTCATCATCCTCTATTTTCCTGAATAACAATTCGGGTGCCCGTAAACTATAGCCTACACTTAACAATTTAGGTTTACCTGCGTTTTCCCAATCCAGCATTTTATCAACCACTTTCATCAGGTAACACATTTTTTTTGCGGCAAATGGCAGGAACGGGTTGATGAACACGGCGAGGTTGGCACAAAGCTGGAGGCAGATGTGTAAACAGTTGTCTATTTTTTTTTGTCCCCCGGGATCAGTTTCAAGTGACTTCGCAACGATCCATGGTTCTTTATCCTGCATGTATTTATTCCCTTTCCTGGCCAGGTCGATCACTTCATATAAGGCATCCCTGAACTTATACCCTTCAACGAGGTTTTCAATGTTTGTTTTTGTTTGCAGTATTTCTTCAAACATTTTTTTATCCGCGTCATCCAGTACTTCAGCATGCAATGGCGGCACTTTACCCCCGCATAATTTATGCATGAGCACCATTGCCCTGTTCACAAAATTACCGAAGATGGCCACCAGCTCACTGTTCACCGCATCCTGGAAACCCTTCCAGGTAAATTCGCTGTCTTTGGTTTCAGGTGCTATCTGGATTAAATAATACCGGAGTGCATCCACCATCTGGTCGCCGCCATTGTCTTTTTTTACAAAATCACTGATGTAATCATCCATTTCTATACTCCATCCGCGGCTGGTACTCATCTTGTCTCCTTCCAGGTTCATGAACTCATTGCTGGGTACATTATCGGGCAATATATTTCCATGCAGCTTCAGCATCACCGGGAAAATAATGGCATGAAAAACT
>CAZBIK010000260.1:0-2026 GCA_964491955.1 uncultured Ferruginibacter sp. | reverse complement strand
TATATTGTCCTTGGCGTTAAAATGAACCAGTTTGGTTTCCGTATCTTCCCGATGCGGTTTCCAGTCTTTGCTATGATCAATGGCCCATTGTTGTGTGGCGCTGATATAGCCAATGGGTGCATCAAACCATACATAGAGCACCTTACCTTCCCCACCCATTACTTCTATGGGTAAAGGGACTCCCCAATCAAGATCACGTGTAACAGCTCTTGGCTGTAAACCCAGATCCATCCAGCTTTTACATTGCCCCAGCACATTCACCTTCCAGTCATCCTTATGTTGGGTCAATATCCATTCCCTTAAAAATGCTTCGTGCTTATCCAGTGGCAAAAACCAATGGGTGGTCAGTTTTTTGGTAGGTGCTTTTCCGCTTAGTGTGCTGCGCGGGTTTATCAGCTGATCGGGACTGAGTGAGGTACCGCATTTTTCGCACTGGTCGCCGTAAGCGCTTTCATTTGCACAAACCGGGCAGGTACCGATGATATAACGGTCGGCCAAAAAGGTTTTAGCATCCTCATCATAAAACTGCTCTGTTTCTTTCTGTTCCAGGTCGCCTTTATTATTCAATGCAGTAAAAAACTCCTGCGCCGTTTCATGATGAAGGGCCGAAGAGGTCCGGTGATAAATATCGAAAGAAATGCCAAGATCGGCCATATTGCTTTTCAGCATGGCATGGTATTTATCTACAATGGCTCGGGGTGTGGTCTTTTCTTTGATGGCCTGAATGGTAATGGCAGCGCCATGTTCATCACTGCCGCAAACATATACCACGTCTTCCTTTTTAGCCCTCAGGTAGCGCACATAAATATCAGCCGGCAAATAAGCGCCGGACAGGTGGCCGATATGCTTGGGGCCATTGGCATAAGGAAGTGCTGATGTTATTAAATATCGTTTGGGTTTGTTCATTGCGGTGCAAAAATACTTGAAAGCTTGCCATTGCCCAAACTTAAAACACTGAACCACATAGGATCATAGGTACATAGCTGAACACATAGTTATATTCCTATGTGAATTCCTATACTTCTATAGTTCATATGTGGTTCAAAATAAAGTTATCTTAATCGCTTATTACTTCATCTCTTTCTCTACCGCCGCAATTGCTTTGTAGGTTTTCACCACAGAATCGGGGGTTACGGAAATACTGTCAATACCCAGTTCAACCAGGAATTGAGCAAAATCCGGAAAATCAGAAGGCCCCTGCCCGCAGATACCTACTTTCACTTTCATTTCTTTGGCCGTGGTGATCAGCATGCGCAACAGTTTTTTAACAGCCGGGTTCCGTTCATCGTACAAATGTGCAACCAGGGATGAATCCCTGTCGAGACCAAGGGTTAATTGCGTGAGGTCGTTGGAGCCGATCGAAAACCCATCAATATGTTTGGCAAATTCTTCGGCCATGACGATGTTGGATGGTATTTCGGCCATCAGGAAAAGTTCCAGTCCTGCCTTGCCCCTCTCCAGTCCATATTCTTTCATCACGTCGTGCACCTTGTGCAATTCTTCCACGGTTCTGCAGAAAGGTATCATCACCACTACATTGGTGAGTCCCATTTCTTCCCTTACCCTTTTAATGGCCCTGCACTCCAGTCCAAATGCCGCTTTATATTTTTCCGAATAATACCGGCTGGCACCCCGCCACCCGATCATCGGGTTTTCTTCATGCGGTTCAAAATATTTTCCACCCAGTAAATTATAATATTCATTGCTTTTAAAATCACTGAACCGTACAATGACCTTATTGGGATAAAAGGCAGCCGCAATTTTGGCAACGCCATAACTCAGTTTCTGTATAAAAAAATCTTCCTCGCCGGCAAAACCCTGGATCATTTTCTGGATGGCTGCACTCAATTCAGCATCGCCCAGGCTTTTGTGCTGCATCAATGCCAACGGGTGTACCTGTATGAAATTATTAATGATGAACTCTTCCCTCGCCAAACCCACGCCCGCATTGGGCAAATGCGAAAATTTAAAAGCCAGGTTGGGTGATGCCACGTTGAGCATGATGGGTGTTTTCACTTTGGGCAGT
>CAZBIK010000259.1:0-5264 GCA_964491955.1 uncultured Ferruginibacter sp. | reverse complement strand
AAACTGCCGGATACAAAAGACATTGATATTATTGCAGCAGGTTCGCTGATTGCAATAAAACAATATGAAATTTTTGTGGAAGTTATTGCTGAACTAAAAAAACAAATACCCGGCATAAAAGCCATGCTGGTTGGTGATGGGCCTGAGAAAAATAAATTGCAGGCGCTTATTATAAAGCATGAACTGCGGTCGAATATTATACTGGCTGGTGAACTTTCCCATGAAGAACTGCTGCAATGGATGCAAAGGTCAAAAGTTTTTCTTCATCCTTCATCCTATGAGGGATTTGGCGTGGTGTGCATTGAGGCACTTTGTGCAGGTTGCCGGGTGATCAGTTTCTGTAAACCCATGAACCGTGAAATTGAACACTGGCAAATTGTACAGACCAAAGCAGCAATGACGGGTAAGGTTTTGGAAATACTTGAAAACCCATACACAGATTATCAACAGATAATACCTTTTAAAATGGATGACACCGTAAGAAAAATAATGGGCTTATTTCTTCAATGAAAACAAAACCGCTTTGGCCGATTTTTTTAAAGGGATAATACTGTATGGCTTATTGGCCCAGGCTTTCAAAAAACAACTGATCGCTTTCCCGTTTTTTTTAAAGAACAAATATTTTTCGCCAGTATGTATATACAAGCGGAACAATGCATCTCCGGCAATTTGGGAAGGAAGCTGCCCCGTATTTTTATATGTTTTGATAAGCTGTATTCCTTCATGATAACCTTTTTCCCGGTTCATGATGCTATAACCGGTATCATGCAGGCGCCGGTATAAAAGCGGTTCGTATAAAATCACGGCCTTAAAATTAACCGCAAGGCTTAGCAGGAAATCCACATCGGAAGAAGGGGTCGTTTCCACAGATCGTTGTATTACAGGAAGGCAATGTCTTCTAAACATTAACGACGGAACCAATATTGAAGCTTCGGATGTAAAAAAAGAAATAAAGATATTTCCATATTTTATCCCTTCTCTTTGTTTATAAAAATATTCCAGGGGTTCATCCGGATTACGGAAATTATAGCCGCCTGTTATTGAAAATCCTGCTTCGGTATGATCATTAAATACAGCCACCTGCTTTTCAAGTTTTGACTGAGCCCACAGGTCATCCGAGTCCAGGAAGGCGATCAATTCTCCATCAGACCTTTCTATACCAATATGCTTCAGCCGGATTCCGATCCCGATTTTTCCGGCTTTATAAAACTTTATCCTGCTGTCTTTAATCTGCGCTAAAACTTCTTCCGTATTATCCGTTGAGCCATCATCCACAATGATGAGTTCCCAGTTTTGATAAGTTTGGCTGAGCACACTTTCAACAGTTTCCATGATATACGCCGCCCGGTTCCAGGTGGGGATAATGATACTTACTTTTGGGTATGATGTCATGTTTTTTACCATTCAATAAAAATATGTCAGCCAGATTGCAATCGGTAAAGGCATATAAGGTATTTTTTATACTAACCCGCCTTCGACTCGCCTTTGCGTAGCCGCTACGGCAGAGCAAGGCAGGCTCAGGCTGACAATACATTCAGCATGAGTTGATCACCTGTTCAATTTTTTTTGCAATGGCTTCAAAGGAAAGCTCTTGCCTGAATTGCTGTAATGTTTTATTGCGTTCTTTTTCTTTATCCATTTCACTGGTCTTTAATAAAACCTCCAGTAAATTTTTAACATCCCCCGGTTTAAACAACAAACCACATTTACCTGGACCTGTCATTTTCCTGAACGAAATAATATCCGTAATTACCGGGATGCACCCGCAACTCATGGCTTCGCTGACTGCAATGCCGCTCCCTTCGTGATGAGAACCGGAAATAATAAAATCTGCAGCATTGTACCAGGATTGCAATTGCAGGTGCGGGGTCTTACCAACCATTTTTATAGATCGGGTTGCTTTGCTGTCCGAATTGATGAGGTTGCTGGCTTCAATTAAAAGCTGTTCCGAATGATAGATCATGTACAATGTTGCTGCGGGCTGAAATTTTAAAAATTCAATAAATGCCTTTACAACAGTCAGTGGGTCTTTATTTTTATCCAGCCTGCCTACCCATAAAAAAACGGGTGACCAGGATACAGATAAAATTGACCTTGATGTATAATTATCTGCCGGGTAAAAAACGGAAGACGCCTGTATCACCTCATGAATTTTATGTTGACTGCTGATATTCCCCTGCTTTATCCATGCATTTCCAAATTCTGCTGAAGTAAACAAATAGGCTTTGATCCTTTTATCAGCCAGTTTTTGTAAATATCCCCTTATCCCCCGGCCTGGTTTTTCACCACGGTGCAAAACAATTATTTTAACAGACTTGCCCAATTTCAATCTCAATTGCATGACCTGCAAAGGAAAAATAAGGCCGTTCACCAAAACAATGTCTGGCTTTAACTTTTTTATATAGCCATGCAACTGCCCCGGAAAATAAAGTTTTGGACGTTTAAAATTCAGGAAATGATGCTTGACGCCTTTGTTTTCGTGCATGCCGTTGTAATTGATCTGCTCAATACTTTCCACTTCATGCTGCTTTGCCAGTTCTGCCAGGATACCGGTATAAAAACTGATCCTTTCCAGCCATGCTTCCGGATCTTTGAACCCGGCTGTATTCGTATAACTGGTGCTTACGATCTTCATCCTGCCTGTAAATATTTTTCTTAATTTTAAATATGAAGCCTTTTCAACGAATCTCGTGGTTAAAAAAAATATTGACCAAACTCAACGGGCTTCATTATCCACAGGAGTATCTCTGTTTTGCCAAAGGATCACTGCAAAATCCAATTCATGTTTATCTTGTAAACAATAAGCAGGTGCTTAAAGAAATTACAAATGAACATCTGTTTGTTGGATATTGCCCACTGGTCTTTGCCTTTCCGGTTCCAGCCCTGGTTAATGATTCCGGCCTGCCCCAATCCATTCAGCTCATTTTCAGTCAACAACTTTTATATCCAAACGAAATTTTCAGGCCAAAGGATGCCATCGCTTCACTCGGCCTGGCAACAATTGAGCAACCCACAGCAGGAGACCGGGATATTGTGTTTTACGAAGGTACCCGGGGCAAACATCATTTCCTTCCCGGTTTTCATCAATGGATCAACCGGCTGCATAATCAACTGTATAATAAAAAAACGGGGAATGTGTTTTTGTATGATAATTTATACAAACAGGTACAGATCGCCTATGCCGTGGCCAGGAATATTTCCCTGATCACGGTGTGCAACAATGAGCTGTTCAACCTCTTCCCTACCGACCTGCACGGGCAGATCACCGAACAGCATTATATCATCTCCCTGCGGGTTGGGGGCAAAGCGCTTGAACAGGTTGAAAAAGCCGGAAAGCTGCTGATATCGAAGGTACACAGTGATGCTTACAAAATGGTTTATGGCCTCGGCAAAAATCATATGCAGGAGCCTAAGTCAATTGAAAATTTCCCCTTTGGCCGGTCACGGTCATCAACTTTTAACTGGCCCTTACCAGAACATACCCTATCCTATAAAGAACTCATCTTAATGGATTCATTCATCCATGACATTCACAAAATATTATTGTTTTCAATAGTTTTCCGGTCACACCCACAGGGCCAAAACTCCACCCTGGCCCATATCCACAACAGCTATGCCAGCTGGCGTTATAAAAATGGTTTTCCGGGCAACTATTTACTGCGTTAAACCGATTAAAAGAAGTAGTGTGTATATTAACCGGTTTACCGCATGAACAGCATCCTTTTATTTAATCCACGGAGTGCCAATTACAAGCCGAGGATCCCCAATTCCATTCTCAGCATTGCCAGTGCGGTTGAGGGGTTATATAATTATGTGATCGTTGATGGCAATATGGAAAAAGATCCCTGGAAAAAAATTTACGGGTACCTGGCAACCGGCCGTTTTGGTTACTTTGGATGCACCTGCATGCCGGGCCCCCAGTTAAAACAGGCCATCCCCATTTCCAAAAATATTCATGACCTTTTTCCGGATGTGACGATCATCTGGGGAGGATATTTTCCTTCCAACCAGTCGAAGGTTGTACTCAATTCCGGCTATGTTGATTTTGTGATCAATGGCCCCGGCGAACGGTCTTTCCCTGCATTAGTGAATGCTTTGGAAAAAAAACAGCCGTATGAATTAATTCATAACCTGATCTATAAAAGCGGGGAACAGATCATTAAAACAGCCAAAGATGAATTGTATGATCCCGATGAACTGCCCCCATTGCCTTATGAAAAATTAAATACTTTTTACCCCATTCAAAAATACCTGGGCAAAACTTACCTGGGCACCAGAACCATTGCCTATCATTCCAGCATGGGTTGCCCGTTCAAATGTTCCTTTTGCGCCGTGGTGCCTATCTATAATGCAAGATGGAAAGGAAAATCAGCCGAACTCGTTTATAAAGACATCAAATACCTGAAAGAAAATTATGGCGGCAATGCCATCGAGTTTCACGACAACAATTTTTTTGTGTCGGAAAAAAGAACGGTGGAGTTTTCAAAACTGATCAAACCGGAAAAGATGGTATGGTGGGGAGAAGGGCGCATTGATACCATTGATAAATACAGCGATGAATCACTGGCACTGATGCGTGAAAGCGGCTGCAGGATGATCTTCTTTGGCGCCGAAACGGGCAATGATGAGATTTTAAAAAAGATGGATAAGGGTGGTACCCAATCGGCGGCATCCATCAAGGCATTTGCTGCAAGGATCGGCAAATTTGACATCATCCCGGAATATTCCTTTGTATTGGGAACGCCTGCAGATTCTCCCGAACAGGCCATGAAACAGATCGAACAGGACATTGCCTTTATCAAAGAGATCAAGACGATCAATCCCCGGACAGAGATCATCATTTATGTGTACAGCCCGGTACCCACCGAAGGCAGTGATATGTACAACAACGTGATAAAAAGCGGATTTCATTTCCCGGAAAAACTGGAAGACTGGATAAAACCGCAATGGGAAAATTTTGACTTACGGAAAAACCCATTAACGCCCTGGCTCACGCCGGAAATGATCAATAAGATCAAGGATTTTGAAACGGTACTGAATGGTTATTATCCAACAGCATCCGATATCAGGTTAACCGATCTAAAAAGAAAGTTGCTCCATAACATCTCATCGCTTCGCTACAGAACAGGATTGTACCGCAAGCCTTACGAACTGAAAGCATTGCAGATCTTATGGAAATACAGGCAACCTGAAATTGAAGGATTTTAAATTTCAGAGAAATGTCAGGGTGAGCTTGCCTTGCTCTGCCGTAGCGGCTACGCAGA
>CAZBIK010000258.1:0-5288 GCA_964491955.1 uncultured Ferruginibacter sp. | reverse complement strand
TTCATTTTTAAAGAGCTAAAATATTTCTTTTATGAATGCCTTAGATTGACAGTTTTTTCATGTAGTGCCTGACTGTTCTTAAAGCAGACATATCCATACAAAATAGAATGCAGATATTAAATAAATTTTTTTATTAAATAGCACATAAGGTCATCAATTATTTTATTTTCAGTGCCCGGTACCAGGCTGCTGTTTTTTCAATCATCACAGCAGTGGTAAAATGGCTCATGTATTTTGTGTGGGCACTTGCTGCGATCCTTTTTCTTTCTTCCGGGTTGCGCAGTAAATAAATGATCTTTTCGGCCAGCGCTTTATGATCGCCCTTATCAACCAATAAACCTGTTTTTTCATTTTCGATGATCTCGTTTGCAGCGGGAGTATTAAATGCAACCACAGGTGTCTTTAGTGCAAAGGCTTCAATATATACCAGCCCAAACGGTTCAAAAAGAGATGGAAGAATAATAATATCGGAATGGCTGATATAAGAATATGGGTGGGGCTTAAAACCTAAAAATTCTACATGGCCCTGTACACCCAGGGCAGCAGCCTGTTGTATACAATTGTCTTTTTCACTACCCTCGCCCAGCACCAGCAATTTTGTGCCGGGGAATGCTTCGATCACAGCAGGTAAAGCATCGATAAGAAAACGATGCCCCTTAAATAATTCTATGCGGCCTACAATGATGAGCTGGGGGTCGGCTTTTTTACATTCATCCCGGTATGCTTCCTGATCAAATGTTTCAACAGCTATGCCATGATGGATGAAGGGGTATTTTGTTTTGGCAAGGCCTATATTGACAAATAATTCTGCGATACCGTTTGATAGAGCCAGGTTCTGATCTATTTTACGCAGGGTGTACCTGGTTATATGGTAATACAGGTCGTTTGGCCTTAATTGCATACCGGCTTCGTATTGCTGAAGCACTTTTTCCTGGTATCCGTGTTTGGAAGAAATGAGGTAAAGCCCCGGGTAAAAAAAGCTTTTCACCAGGGCAGCGATCAGGTCGGAGTTTAGTAAATGTGCATGCAGGATGCTGATGTTGTGCTCCTTTAAATACCTGTTCACCTTTTTTGCAGTAAACAGTATCTCAGCCCTGCTGGTTTGCAGCAGCGTGGTTTTTACGCCCAGGTCATTCAGTTCTTTACAATATCCTGCTAATGTGGCTGATGCTTTTTTTGGACAAACCACGAGCAGGTCGCAATCGATGCCGTATGCTTTCAGGCCCGGCAGCAGGTGTTTTAAATATTTTTCCGCGCCGGATATCCCATGCGTGTATATAAGGTGTAAAATTTTCAATTGGTAAATATCGCTTTATAATTATCCAGCATTTTTTTACCGGAATAATTTGTTTCTGCAAAAGTAAAGGCATTGTCTGCAAGTTTACCGGCCTGTTGAGGGTTATTTATCAACTGTTCCATTGCATTGGCCATGGCCAATGCATTTTTTGGTGGTATTAAAATTCCGGTGACCCCATGTTCGATCATGTTATCAATACCCGGTACATCAGAAGCGATGATGGGTTTACCACATGCCATGGCCTGCATGATGGCCGTACTCATGGTTTCACCCAGGGAAGCATGCACATAAATATCCAGTTGCTGTAAAAAATGGACCAGTTCTTTTTCTTCCAGCATTCCGGTAAAGATCACATGCTGTGTAATTTGTAAATCAGCAGCGTGTACTTCCAGTGTTTTTTTAAAAGCGCCATCCCCGGCGATCTGTAACTGCAAGGTTAACGGCCTTTCGTTTTTTAGCAGGATCGCAAATGCATCAAGCAGGGTAAGGTGATCCTTGATAGCAATCAAGCGGCTTTGCATGCCGATTACGATTCGTGTGGCGTCATGGGCTTTCGTGGTTTTGCCATAGGTTAACAGGTTGATGCCGTTGGGTATCACTACAGATCTCTTTTCACTGTACAACCATTTTAATTTTGCCTTTACCTGCTGCCGGTAAGCGTCACTCAGGTAAACCATTTTATCGGCCACCAACATGGCGGTTGCCAGGTAAACCCAGTCGATGCGGGTCTTTAAATGATTGGCCTGGGTTTCCCTTACAATGATCTTTTGGATACCCGTACCCGTTATTTTGGCCAGCCTGGCAGGTAAGGCGGCGGCGCCACCATGCAAAAAGATGATCTCCGGCCGGGCTTTTTTAATCTGCCGGTAAAGCCTGGCAAAATAGGGGATATCCAGCCCGGGTCTTTTCTTAATAAAATGCCAGGGGATATTTTTTGCGGTACACCGCTCAATATATTCTGCTTTCACATCTTCAATGCCGTTGAACAGGGCTTCAAAACCAAATTCACCATTCGTGTCTGCATCAACCATCGAAAAAAAAACATTTCCATGGCCGCCCAAACCGGAATATAGTACATGCAATACTTTCATTGATGATTTTGTTTGATCCAGTATAAATGACTACGGTTTTTTACACCTGGCTTCCACCCCGTTGCCACCATAGGCACACCATATTTCTGTTGCACCCAATGCAGCAAGTGTTGATTCTATTTGTTTTTTATTGCGGAATCTTTTGTGCCAGTCGGTCAGTGAATCATGCGTATCCAGCAAAGCCCATTCTTCCTGCTGCTGGTCATTAAGCTGCGGGAAAGCATTGTAATAGGTTATCACCGGTGAAATGCGGTTGAGCAAAACACTCAGTAATTTATTGTTTGCAAATTGTTTATGCCAGGGCAAATACCTTTTTACCAGTTTTCGGGTATAGGGAATGGTATAGTCTGCTGTTTTTTTACGCAGTGCCAGCCTGTACAGGGGTGCCAGCCTGAAGTAATTTGATTTATCGAATGTATAATGATCAATAACAAGGGTGCCTCCTTTTTTAACCAGTTTGTACAGGTCTTCTATTGTTTTTTCAGTATTGGCTGTATGTTGAATAACGCCCAGGCAGATCACCAGGTCAAAACTTTCATCGGCAAAGGGCATATCATTGATATCGGCCTGTATCACCAGGTGGTTATCATTCACCGGGAAATTTTCAGCATTCACTTCCACCGCCGAACTCAGGTCGGATGAAACCAGTACGGCCCCTTTTTTAAGCAACACTTCGGTAAAACGGCCTGCCCCGCAACCGGCTTCCAGCACAAGTTTGCCTGCAAGTTTATCCTGCAGAGCGCCTAAACAACGGTTAAGCCTGGTTTCAGTAATGGGTGAACCGGAGTACGAATCGAGCTGTGTTTTTTTATATTGCTTCCACTGGTCGCCAAAAAGTGAAGCATATGAACCTTCTTTGGCAAAACGGGGAATACCGGCAATGATCTCAACGAGATGGCCATCGCAAACAAACTTTCCGGCTTCGGTTACAAAAGGTTTATTTTTTTTTCTGCTATAAAAAGATGGAAACATGAACGTTGAAATTGTATGTGCTGCAATATTAAAGATTTGTTTTGATACTGCTGTGTGAATTGCCGGTTACTTCGTATTAAGAAGAGCCCGTATATCTGAAGCCCTGATCAAAATAATATCTTTTACAGAAGTGCTGCCAAGCTGTTTTTGAACAAACCAGATATGGATGCAAAATGAAATAAATGCCATCACTAAAAAAGTAACGGCACCACCGGTAATGCCTATAAAAGGAACCAATATGATGTTGCCCGTTAGCGAAAGGATCAATAAAATCAATGATAAAATATTGACCTGCCGGAAGATTCCCATGATGTTCCACTGTGTTGCCAGCACCATGGGCATTGAATAAAATACGATGGCGGGCAGAAAATATTTAAACAGGGGTATGGCTTCTTCAAATCCTTTTCCGCCAACAAGGTTTACGAGAGGCTGGCTCAGCAAATAAACAACCGCGGCGGCCAATACCATAATGGTAAAAGTGAGCCTTGAATTCTGCAATAAAACCTTCTTTTGTTCTTCAATGCTTTTACCCAATAATGAATGATACAACAGGTTTTGGATACTCAATGGAATGATCAGCAAGATCTGTACAATGCCAACTGCAAGGCCGTATACACCCGTTTGTTTTTCACTGCAGAAATAATTTACGATCAATATATCTGACCGGCTTACCGCAAAAGTTACGATGGCGCCAATATGTGCTGAAAAAGAGGTTTTGGCAAAAAGCCTGAATATAGAAGTGCCTTCATACCTCATTTTAAAATTCGGGTACAGGTACCTGAAAGAAATTGCCCCGGTTAAGAACCAGGCGGCCAGGTTAATATAGATCAACAGGTCTACCGAAGTTTCATTTGCCAGCCACGCAATGGTAATACCTGCCAGGTTGATGATACCATATACTGCATATAAAATATTAAAGGCCCGGAAATTCCCTTTTACCTGTACCACGGCCATGGTATATTGCTGCAGCATCATAAATGGTATCGTTGCAAATGCCAAAACAATATATTTTAAAGTAAGATTATTGAAGAGCGAAGGTATGGCGCCATAAATGATAAGGCCTGATATAAATGATGCTGCACCCAGCACCAGTGCAGCAATTGCACTTGTATAAGCAAGTTTGTAAATATTTTCGGCATTTTTATTGGACAGGTTCAATATACCGGTTGACAAACTGAAATGGGAAAGAGTAAAAAATGTACTGCTCCAGGTAATGGCGGCAATGAAAATCCCCCTGCCTTCCGGGCCGATGATGTGGTTGGTGAGAATAAGTGCAATGAACTGGCTGATAAAAACCGCCCCTTTTGATCCAATATTATACACCAGGTTTTTAAGCATTGGTATGAGCCAAATATTTCATCGGCAGGTTTTATATTTTTAATCCGTTTACATCAATATTTTGTTACCAGGAGTTCCAGGAACAAATCTACAGGGCGATCAACACTATGATGCCTGCGTACATACTCACTGGAAGCTTTGCCAATTTCCTTTACCAGTGACCGGTTTACATAAAGTTTCGTTAACCACGCTTCAACTTCTTCTTCATTGGTAGCCTGGCAAATGGGCGATTTTTCATTTGTAAGCTTTTCAAAAATTTCAGGTCTTCCGTTTGCAATTAGTGGCCTGCCGATTAACATTGAAAAAAGCCCGGCACCAACCCAATGATGCCCCAACTGGTCAAAGGCAACATCGCAATTTTCAAAATACGCATTTAAATCATCCACAGCTACCTCCTGTTTCCATGAAATGAAAGCTGTTAACCCGTATTGGTCACAGAGTCTTTTAGCATCTTCCACATCTTCCCCCTTATTAAAAAATATAATTTCCACATCACCCGGTTTGATATTATTCTTTTTCAAAAATATCCCGATCCCTTTTATCATAATATCATTTCGCTTATTGGCATTGGAGCTGTTCAAATAAAAGAA
>CAZBIK010000257.1:0-5375 GCA_964491955.1 uncultured Ferruginibacter sp. | reverse complement strand
AGTCCTTGGCAAAATGTTTGACTGTTGTACCTTCGCAACCAATTTTTAAAACAGATCATGGAAGAAAAAGAAATACTTGAACCGGAAAACAGCGATATGAATATCAATGCTGATGCCGATATACCGGGTAATACCCATTTAAGCAACCCGGGAGCAGAGGATGTGATCCAAAAATTACAGGCCGAACTGGATGAACAAAAGGACAAATACCTGCGCCTGTTTGCCGAGTTTGATAATTTTAAACGCCGAAATGCGAAAGAAAAACTGGAACTGATCCAGACTGCCGGTAAAGATGTGATCATTTCCATGCTGGAAGTGATGGATGATTGCGACCGTGCCGAAAAGCAATTGAACGGTACTGATGACATTGCAGCTCAAAAAGAAGGGGTTCAGCTGGTGTTCAATAAATTAAGGAGCACTTTACAGGCCCGTGGTTTAAAACCCATGGAAAGCATCAACACTGTTTTTGATGTGGAAAAACATGAAGCCATCACAGAAGTTGAAGTTCCCGCTAAAATGAAAGGAAAAGTGATCGATGAAATTGAAAAAGGTTACTACCTCAACAATAAGATCATCAGGTTTGCAAAAGTGGTTGTGGGGAAGTAAAGAAAACCCCCTAACCCCCTAAAGGGGGAACTGGAGTATTAATTTCAAAGCAGTTTTTATAAACAGCAAGAGCTAAAAATGTCGAAAAAAGATTTTTACGAAATACTGGGAGTATCCAAATCTTCCACGCAGGATGAAATAAAAAAAGCATACCGAAAGGTGGCCATGCAATATCATCCCGACAGGAACCCCGGGGATAAATCAGCAGAAGAAAAATTCAAGGAAGCTGCGGAGGCCTATGAGATTTTAAGTGATGCAGACAAGCGGGCCCAGTACGACCGGTTTGGACACCAGGCATTCGGTGCCGGCAGGGGTGGCGGAGGTTATAGCGGAGGGGGCATGAACATGGATGATATCTTCAGCCAGTTTGGGGATATTTTTGGTGACGACAGCCCATTTGGAAGTTTTTTTGGCGGCGGCAGCGGCAGGCGCAGTTCAGGCGGCAGAAGCCGCGGTACCAGGGGCAGCAACCTGCGGGTAAAAATAAAACTGAATTATGAAGAGATCGCGAAAGGGGCACAAAAGACCATCAAGGTAAAAAAATATGTGCTTTGCACAACCTGTAACGGAAGCGGGGCAAAAGATAAGAACAGTGTGCAGAACTGCGGTACCTGCGGCGGCAGCGGGCAGGTTCGCCGGGTTCAAAATACTTTTTTGGGACAGATGCAAACCGTAACCACCTGCCCCACCTGCAACGGTGAAGGCAGTACGGTAACGCATAAGTGTACCGCCTGTAAAGGCGATGGAAGGGTTTACGGCGAAGAAACGGTGACCATCGACATACCTGCAGGTGTACAGGAAGGCATGCAGTTAAGCCTCAGCGGAAAGGGCAATGCCGGTGAACGGGGAGGGTCTTCAGGCGACCTGATCGTACTGATCGAGGAAGAATCGCATCCGCAACTGCACAGGGATGGATTAAATGTTGCTTTTGACCTGCACATCTCCATACCGGATGCGGTATTCGGAACGCAGATCGAGGTGCCCACCATTGATGGCAGGGCAAAGATCAAGATACCGCCCGGAACACAGAGCGGAAAAATTTTCAGGCTGAAGGGAAAGGGATTTCCCAATGTGAATGGTTATGAAAAAGGCGACCAACTGATACAGGTCAATGTTTGGACGCCCCAGCATGTATCGGCCTCTGAAAAGGATATGCTTGAAAAATTACAGCAGTCAGAAAATTTTCAGCCCAAACCGGATAAAAATGAAAAATCTTTCTTCGATAAGGTAAGGGAAATGTTTTCCTAGTCGCTTTTATTTTTCTTGCGTTTTTTTGATGCATAGATATCCTGGGCCTTTCCGATCATCTGTAAAAACTCGGCCTGGAGAAAACTGGCCGGGTTATAGGATTCTGATGCGATCCTTTGTATATCGTCCCATTCAACAGCTTTAATATATTTTGACTGCTTTAATTTAAGGCCATACATGGCAACGGCAGCGGCAAACTGCAGTTCCTTATCTATATTTTTAAATTCCGTAAAATTGGCCAGGCAGGATCTCTTCATCAGCAGGTGCGCCGTATCATCACAAAGGCTGTATCGCAATTCTAAATCTGCGACCAGGTTTTCCGGGAAAACGTCCTGTTTAAAAAGCTTGTCACTGGCCGGAACGATCTCAAAAATGGCCAGCACGGAGTTTCCGCTTCCGATCTCCCCGCCTTCCAGGTCAATACTGCTGTCTGCAACTGCATCCCTCCTGTTGTCAAACCCGATCAACCTGTATTCCTTTACCAGGTCAGGATTGAATTTCAGGTTCATGAACACATCATCTGCCACTGCATAAAAGGTTTGGGTAAGTTCCTTTACCAGCACTTTCTCAGCTTCATGAATATCATCGAGGTATGCATAATTCCCATTTCCCTTCTTGGCCAGGGTTGCCAGTTTTGAATCCTTTAAATTACCCATGCCAACACCAAGGCAGGTAAGATAGATACCGCTTTGCCGTTCCTTGGTGATCAGGTCTTCCAATGCCTTTTCAGAAGTTAGCCCAACATTAAAATCGCCATCAGTTGCCAATATAACCCTGTTACTGCTGTTTTCATTAAAAGTATTCCGGGCCAGCGAATAGGCGGTCATGATTGCCGCTTCCCCTGGGGTATCACCACTGGCAGTCAGTTCTTCAATTGATTTGATGATTTTATCCTTTTCAGCTCCTCCTGTCGGCTGAAGCCAGATGCCCACATTACCTCCATATGTGACTATAGAAACCGTATCAATTGCCCGCAGGTTTTTCACAAACATCTGGAAAGCGGCTTTCAACAACGGCAAACGGTTGGGCATATCCATACTCCCCGACACATCGATCAAAAAAACAAAATTGCCCGGTGGCACCATGTTCAGGTCTAATTTCCTGGCATTGATGTTTAAAAAAAGCAACTGTTTTTCCATATCCCAGGGGCAGGATGTAAGCTGGGATTCAAAGCGGAAAAGTTCATCCTTCCCGGGTTCACGGTAATGCAGGTTGAAATAATTCACCATCTCTTCTGTACGTACCGCATCGGGAGGAACAGCACTTTGCATATTGATAAAGCGCCGCACATTACTGTAAGAGGCTTTATTAACGTTTAAAGCAAAACCGGTATTTGGGTATTTGTATGTTTTTACATATTCATTCTCTACCAGCTGAAAATAAGTTTCATTGTTGATGTACCACCGCACCCTGGATGTCTGGTCCAGGTTTTTTGTTACAGAGATCAGTTTGGGCCGGTTGCTGCTGACATTGGAAGGCAGTATATTTAAAATGATATACTGCCATTGCTCGCTGTTAACTTTTACCGTTTTGGTTTCATAACCATCCAGGCTAACCGTTACCGAATCATGCAGGGTATTGGTAGTAATTCCAAATCCCCCGTTGGGACCGGAATAATAAACATGTTTATTGGAGTGGAGGTGAATTTTGGCATTTTGCAATGGCTGGTTCTTCTCATCCTTTATTTCACCACGCAGATAATACTGGGCATTGACCGTAGTTGCCAATAATACCAATACCATATATAAAAAGATTCTTTTCAATTGCAAGCTGATTGTAACAAAAAAGTATAATACCCGTAACCAAGATATCCTTTTATTGCCTGCTGCTGCCTGTTAATCTTCCACCAACTGGTAAATTTCCTTATAATTCCTGCCAAGCCCGTCATAATCAAGCCCGTAACCCAGCAGAAATTTGTTTGGAACACTGAATCCCAGGTAATCGATCGTAAGCGGATACGCCAGGGCATCCGGCTTGTGCAGCAGTGCAGCGATCTTTAAACTGGCAGGTTGCTGGTTCAATAACTGCGGTAAAAATTCATGCAGGGTTTTACCGGTGTCCACAATATCCTCTATGATTACAACATGCCTGTTTTGCAATGGTTCATCCAGGCCAATGGACGTGATCACATTCCCGGTTGATTTTGTTCCTTTATAGGAAGCCAGTTTAATAAAACAGATCTCTGCATCTATAGAAAGTTCTTTAAAAAGGTCGGAAGCAAACATGAAAGACCCGTTTAAAATGGCAATGAACAATGGTTTTTTACCGGCATAATCCGCATTGATCTGTTTTGCCAGTTTATCGATCTGTTCCTTTATCGGCGCTGCTTTAATATATGGCTTGAATTTTTTATCCAGTACCTGTATGACCATGCGTATTCGTTTTTATGTAACCAAGAAAAAAAATCTATTTTGAAACAATGATCTGCTGACCGATCTGCAAATGATCTGAATCAAGTTTATTCCATTCCCTTAACTGCTGTACAGAGACCTTATAGGTTCTGGCAATGCTGTACAAGCCTTCTTTGGGGGCAACCAGGTGTACTTTGCTGTTTTTATTTCCTGCAGGTACAGTTGCTGTATGTACAACCGGTTGCAACAATAACCTGGTAGCGGAATTGAACGTGGTACCGGCATCCAGTTGATTATAGGCTAAAAGACTGGAAAGCTGTATCCCGGCATTTTGTGCAGCTTCATGAACGGTTTCACCCGGCCGGGCAAAATAAAATTCCTGCTCACCGGTGCGTGGCTTTTTTTGCAGGAAGATATACTGGTCGGCAGACAGCAAACCTTCTTCAGTCATATCATTAAACTGCATCAGTTTGTGTAAAGAGTTGTTGTTTGAACGGGCAATGGCCAGCATGGAAGTCCCTTTTTTAACAAAAACACATTTGGTGTTATTGATACTGCTGAGTTTATCCGGGCCCGTTTTAATTTCCGGATCCTTTTGAGGTCCACCGGCTTTTTGATCAGTTGTTGCATCAGGCAGGTTTATATTGCCGTTGTCTGTTGTTATTGCCAGGTCAGTTCCGGGTAATCCATCCAGGGCTGCGAGGCTGTATTGCTGCAGGTTGTATTGTTCAATATGTTTGATCAGCATTTCAGGGTACTTGGGATTGGTTGCATAACCTGCTTTTTTCAACCCTTTTGCCCAGCCGGCATAGTCTGTAGGATCCAGGCTGAATAAGGATGCATATCTTTTGTTGGCCTTTAAAAAATCGCTGTGGTCCCTGTAGCTCTCATCCGCATTGGTATAAGCCCTGAAACATTCACCGGTGGCATCATCATCATGGGTAACCGATTCACCGCTCCAGGTACTTTTGCACTTTATGCCAAAATGATTGTTTGACCGCTTTACCAGGTCACTGTTACCGTTCTCCGATTCCAGGATACCCTGCGCCAGTGTAATGGATGCAGGCACCCCCGAGCGTTTTATTTCGATGATGGCAATATCCTTGAACTTTTCAATATACGCCTCTACCGAAACCCGCGGTGAATTTGTCGGGAAAGAAACGATCAACA
>CAZBIK010000256.1:0-5422 GCA_964491955.1 uncultured Ferruginibacter sp. | reverse complement strand
TTACCACCATTGCAGTAATATGGGGTTATGGCAAATTTATTCAGAAGGATAATACTTATGCAGGACAACAGGCAGGTGTGGTTCCTTCCAATTACAAATATGCAGGGTTTCCTGATGGCAGTACCCCGCCCACCAATGCTGCTGACTTTACAGCACCATCGGCAGCGGCATTACCAGCCGTGGTGCACATCAAAACAAAAACAAATGCCAAACAGGTAAACAACAGTTTACCAAAAGTGCAGCCCAGGAACCCGTTCAGTGATTTTTTTGATGATGACGTGTTCAACCAGTTATTCGGTGGACGTGGCCGCAACATCATACCGGAACAAAGGGCCAGCGGATCAGGCGTGATCATCAGCGAAGACGGATATATTGTAACGAACAACCACGTGGTGGATAATGCCGACGAGATCAACATCACACTCAGCAACAAAAAAACCTACAAGGCAAAAGTGATCGGCACCGATCCATCTTATGACCTCGCCGTGATCAAAGTGGAAGCTTCAGGATTACCGTTCTTATTATACGGAAATTCGGATGACATCAAGATCGGGCAATGGGTATTGGCCATCGGTTATCCCTTAAACCTGGAGACAACCGTTACGGCAGGTATAGTAAGCGCCAAGGCCAGGACACTGGGATTGAACAGGGACAAGAGCGGCGATGCGAGGGCCGGGGTGGAATCATTTATTCAAACCGATGCTGCGGTAAACATGGGCAACAGCGGTGGTGCCCTCATCAATACCAATGGTAAACTGATCGGTATCAATTCGGCCATTGCTTCACCAACCGGATATTATTCAGGTTACTCTTATGCCATCCCGGTGAACATCGTACAAAAAGTGGTTGACGACCTGATCAAATTCGGCACCGTGCAGAGAGGTTTCCTGGGGGTTAGTTTTGTAAATGCCAGCGACCTTACTGATGATGATAAAAAGAGACAGGGTATCCCCACGGGTACAGAAGGTATTTATGTTTCTGACGTACCTACCGACGGCGGCGCTTATGCAGCCGGTATCCGCAAAGGAGATATCCTTACAAAAATAAACGGCAACAACATCACCAACGGCGCCGAAATGCAGGGCATGATCAGCATGCAGAAGCCGGGTGATAAGGTACCGGTCACCTACCGCAGGAACGGCAAAGAGAATACGGTAACGGTTACCTTAAAAAACAAGGCCGGCAACTACGAAATTGTGAAAGCCGATGCCGTGCTCGAGGCCCTGGGCGCCGACCTGGTTAACCTGGATGCAAAAAAAGCCAGGGATTACGGCATTGCCGGCGGTGTGATCGTAAAAAAGATCAACGAGGGCGCTTTGAATGAACAGACCCGGATGAAAGACGGCTTTATCATTTTAAAAGTGAACGACCAGGATGTAAAGAGTGTGGATGAAATGAAATCAGCCGTAGGCAACAGCAAAAATATCAACATCAGCGGGTTCTATCCCGGTTACGACGGATTATACGAGTACCCGTTAACTTTAGGCGGGCAGTAAAATAATAAATCTGAAAAAAAAGGGCAGCTAACGCTGCCTTTTTTTATTCCGCATTTTTCACCAGTACCAGGTATTCCCAGGGCTGCATTTTAATGTACACTTCGGGTGCCAGGTAAACACTGGTTTTATCAAATACATTTATATAGGTTCCCTGCACAAGCCGGTCTTTTATGACCAGGCCGGTTGTTTCTTTGCTCATATTCAAAAACACCAGCACTTCATCCTGCTCATTTTTACGCAAATAAGCCATGCTGTTTGCACTGCCTTCGGTGAGTATGTGAAAAGTGCTAACTGCTGGATCTGCAGCCCGGAGGGCCGGGTTTTGTTTATGCAGTGCCAGTAGTGTTTTATAAAAATCATGCAACCCGAATTCACCGGTCCAGGCCACCGGGTCCTTATCAAAGAATTTAAGGCGTTTTTGGTTGGGCATTTCCTGGCCGCTGTAGATCATTGGTATCCCGTTCCAGGTGCAACTGAAAACCGCCAGGGCCTTTGCCATATCGCCATACTTTTCATACTCGGTACCGTTCCAGGTATTTTCATCATGGTTGGATGTGAAATACATACGGTAAGCCGTACCCGGAAAATCGGTATCGTATCTTGCAAGCACTTCGTACAGGCTGTTGAGGTTCACCTGCCCCTTATAAAAATTTTCGGTGATGTGCATCCATTCCCAGGTAAAACTGGCATCAAAAACCCCGTGGTAACTGATCTCTTCCGATTCGGCCAGCCAGAACAGTCCGGGTTTTAAAGGCTCTATGGCGGTCCTTGCTTTTTTCCAGAAAGGCAACGGGGTCAAATGGGCCAGGTCGGCCCTGAACCCGTCAATATCAAAATCGGTGACCCAGTATTGCATGGCCGCGATCATGGCTTCCTGTTCGTCATCATTACCGTGATCGATCTGAATCACATCCGTCCAGTCATAAGGGGCCCTAAAATTTCCCTGGTCATCCCTTTCAAAATATTCGGGATGGTCTTTGGTCCATACATGATCCCAGGACGCATGGTTGGCAACCCAGTCCAGGATCACTTTCATGCCCAGGGCATGTGCCTGGTTTACCAGTTCCTTAAAATCAGCAGCGGTTCCAAATTCGGGATTGATCCCCCTGTGGTCACTGATGGAATAATAACTGCCCAGGCTGCCTTTTCGGTTGATCTTTCCAATGGGGTGTACGGGCATGAACCAGAGCACTTCCACACCCATATCCTGTAACCTGGGCAATGCTTTGGCAAAGGCATTAAAAGTTCCTTCGGGGCTGTATTGCCTGATATTCACTTCATAAATACTGGTGTTGGCGATCCAGCCTGCCCTTTTGTAATCTGTATGCATACCCTAACGGATTGGTTCAGTGATTGATGTTCAAATGTACACCCTGCTTTTTAATTGATGAACATGCCTGCATTAAACCATCCTGCTTATTAAACAACAGGCGGCCATCATTTTCCACGGCAACCCTGTACCTTTGCAACTGTTATAATTTACCATGAAGCAATTTGATGTTCCGATCATTTACCGAAGCCCTTTAATAGCGGCTATCAAGAATAAACGCAGGCAGCAGGACAAGATGAAAAAAGATTTCAGCCCTACCCTGCTTGATTTTGGCCCGCTGCACATTTACCTGGCGCGGCATTTTGGTTTTTGCTATGGAGTTGAAAATGCCATAGAGATCGCATTCCGCACCATTGAACAAAACCCCGGCAAACGCATATTCCTGCTGAGTGAAATGATCCATAACCCGCAGGTAAATGCCGACCTGCTGCAAAAAGGCGTGCGGTTTTTACAGGATACCCATGGTAAGACCGTGATCCCCTTTGAATCACTGACCAAAGACGATGTGGTGATCATCCCGGCATTTGGAACAACACTGGACATAGAAAAAAAACTGGAAGACATTGGTATCCATACGACGCAATACAATACCACCTGCCCATTCGTGGAAAAAGTATGGAACCGGAGCGAACAGATCGCCAAAAACAAGTACACGGTAGTGGTCCATGGCAAACCAACCCATGAAGAAACCAGGGCCACCTTTTCACATGCATCGGTACATACGCCAACCATTATTGTAAACGATATGGCAGATGCCGTTGCACTGGCCGGATACATCACCGGTGAAAAGAACAGCGACGGGTTTGCGAAAGAATTTGCCGGTAAATTTTCCGAAGGCTTTGATGTGGCCAGGGACCTGGAAAGGATCGGCGTTGTAAACCAAACCACCATGCTGGCAAGCGATACGCAGGATATTGCTGATTTTTTAAAACAGGTGATGATCACCAGACACAACCTGGATGAGAACAGGGTGAGCGAGCGGTTTGCCGATACCAGGGATACCCTTTGTTATGCCACCCATGATAACCAATCGGCCGTGTATGGTTTGCTTGAAACCGGCGCCGACCTGGCCATTGTAGTTGGCGGGTACAACAGCAGCAATACATCTCACCTGGTGGAACTGTGTGAAGCTAAACTGCCCACATATTTTATCAATGATGCAGAAAAAATAATTTCTGGATCACAGATCCTGCATTTTGATCTTCATAATAAACTGGAGAAGGTCACAGCGCATTACCTCCCGCAAAAAAGCCCGGTCAAAATTTTAATGACCAGCGGCGCCAGCTGCCCCGATGCCCTGGTGGAAGGCGTGATAGAAAGGATCAGTTCCTTTTTTACCGGCGCAAAGAATACCGCTGATATGATCCATGAATTCAGCAGCTGATAACAGATATAGCTGCATAATTCCCTTAATTTTTCGAGGTTCTTTTTTAAAGAAAAGAGCCCCCCGGTTTATTGGGGGGACATCTTTTGTTTGTGCTTGGTTATCGGATTATTTTAAATGATATGATTATTTTTTAAAAGGCCATTCTACTTTTTCCATATACACCAGGATTTACAGCAATTCAGGCTGCATTCATGAACAAAAAACCCTGACTTTAAAAGGATTGGATAGCGCACTACCGGCAGGTTTCTGTGCTGTAAATCGAAGGAATTGGAAATGCTAAGGCATGAATGAACTAAAATGTAAATTCACTGGTGTTGCCTTGAATGAATAATGGAAATATTGATGTTTTTTGAGGGATACTGAACTGGTACTGTTTGGGAAGTAAGTTGTACAAAACTATAAAAAAAATCAAATAAACCAAGATTTGATTTTAAAGATTGGCATAAGGGTACAGGATATCAGCCGGTTAAGCTTTGTTTTTTAATTGCATGTTGGGCAAGATCCAATGCAATTTTTGATTGTTCGGCCATGGTCAGGTTGGTATTGTCGATCTCAACAGCGTCTTTTGCCTTGCGCAAAGGGCTGACCTCACGGTTGGAATCAATATAATCACGCATCTCCAGGTTATTCATCACTTCCTCGATGGTGATATTGGGGTTTTTGAGGTAGAGTTCTTTAAAACGGCGCTCCACCCTTACAGCGGTATCGGCGGTCATAAATATCTTCAGTTCAGCATCCGGGAAAACCGTGGTGCCGATATCCCTTCCATCCATCACGATCCCTTTTTGTTCACCCATTTTTTGTTGTTGGGCCACTGCAAAACTGCGCACTTCCTTAATGGCCGCCACTTCACTGACTTTTTCGGCGATCACCAGGTCCCTGATCAGGTATTCCACATTCTCTTCATTCAGGTAAATTTCTGTTTGCCTGGAGCTGTCTTTGAATTTAAAGGCAATGGTAATATTTTTCAGTGCATCGTTCACCTCGGCGGTATCATGCCAGTTTACCTGGTTGCGCAAAAAATACAAAGTGATGGCACGGTACATGGCGCCGCTGTCGATATAGGCATAGCCCAGTGCATGGGCGAGTTCCCTGGCCAGGGTACTTTTTCCGCAGGATGATTTCCCGTCGATCGTAATGATGATCTTTTTCATTGTTGCAAAAGTCAATAAATCCGGACAATAATAAAAATAAAAGGCCGGTTAAAAA
>CAZBIK010000255.1:0-5428 GCA_964491955.1 uncultured Ferruginibacter sp. | reverse complement strand
GGCTTCAAATTTTGGTTGCCCGCTGATTAGTGAAGAGATCATCAAGCGTGTTAAATTAGCAGCACAGAATATTTTCTTTGAAACTGCTAAATCTAAATTACTGGCTAAATCATTCCCTAAATTAAATGACGTGGTAACTATTTTGAACGAAAATCCTTCTTTCAAAGTACAGATCGATGGTCATACTGATTCTCAGGGTGGTGACGAATACAACCAGACATTATCTGAAGAAAGGGCTGCTTCTGTTAGAGCTTACCTGGTTAGCAAAGGTATCGACGAAAGCCGTTTGGCTTCTGCAGGTTACGGAGAAACAACTCCGGTTGCAGATAACAAGACTGCTGCAGGACGTGCCAAGAACAGGAGAGTGGAAATGACTTTAAGGAACTATTAATAGTTAACAGAGAAATAAAAAGAATCCCCCCGATGATGAATCGGGGGGATTTTATTTTACAATCCGTTTACTATTTTTAAAAAGTGGTTTACATACCTCAGGATTTTTCCTCCAGCTCCATCAGTTTTTCAAAAACAACTTCATATTCTGCATTTGCCTTTTTCAGGTCCTCCGCATTTGTTTTATAGGCAGCTTCGCATTGCAGGAATTTGGATTTATCGCCATATACCTCCGGCGATGCAAGGTCAAGTTCCAGTTGAGTTTTTTTCTTAGTGAGTTGCGCAATCTTTTCTTCAAGCTGTTTAAAAAGGTTTTTCTGTTTTGTGAGCTCCTTTTTTAATTCCTTATCAATACCACTGTTTTGGTTATTGACAGCAGGCCGGGTATCAGGTTTGAGGTCTTCTTTTTTTACAGGGGGCTCTTTTGCCTGTTGCTTATTGCCTGTTGCCGATTGCTTATCCGAAGGGCGCTGTGCATTGGCAGCTTCTGCTTTTAATAACGCAGCATCCGCTTTTTCTTTCCTTTCTTTCCAGTCTTCATATTCGGCATACGTTCCTTTAAATTCCCGTATCTTATAATCCTCTATATCCCATATTTTATTGGCAATGCGGCTTATAAAATACCTGTCGTGGCTTACGAGTACAATGGTACCTTCATATTTGTTCAAGGCTTCCACCAACAGGTCAACCGAGTGAATATCCAGGTGATTGGTAGGCTCATCCAGCATTAAAAAATTGGCTTTGCTGGCAATCGTCTTTGCCAAAGCCACCCTGGCTTTTTCACCTCCGCTCAGTACTTTGATCTTCTTTTCAACCGCTTCGCCGCTAAATAAAAAAGCGCCCAGTAAACTTCTCAGCTCCAGGTCATTTTTTCCGCTCCGGGCTTCTTTCAGTTCTTCAAGTACATCATTGTTTTGGTTCAGCGCTTCCAGCTGGTGCTGGGCGTAAAATGATTCTTCCACATTATGTCCCCATTCACGTTCACCAAAAAAGGGTTCGGTATCAGCAATAATTCTCAATAAGGTAGATTTGCCTTTACCATTGGCGCCGATCAATGCGATCTTATCGCCACGGTCAATTTCGGCACCGGTATCCTCTAAAATTTTTGTTTCGCCAAAACTTTTGCTTACGTGTTTTAAAGTGGCCACAATCTTGCCCGGCGTTTTATCAATGGCAAAATTGATACGCATATTGGGGCGTTCCAGTTCTACATTTTCAATACGGTCTAATTTTTCCAGGCGCTTAACAATACTTTGTGCCGCTGCCGCTTTGCTGGCCTTGGCTTTAAAGCGTTCAACAAATCGTTCATTCTGCCGTATATAATCCTGCTGGTTTTCATAAGCCTTTTGCTGCATATCAATACGCAGTGCTTTTTCCTGTTCGTAATATGAATAGTTGCCCGTATAAAAATGTAATTCCCTTTGATAAAGCTCTACGATCTTATTGACCATCCTGTCTAAAAAGAAACGGTCATGTGATACTATGACCACGGCCCCGGGATAATGGATCAGGTATTTTTCAAGCCATTCAATACTCGGCAGATCCAGGTGATTGGTAGGTTCGTCCATCAGCAACACATCCGGATTCATTAAGATCATTTTAGCCAAAAGTACCCGCATGCGCCAGCCCCCGCTGAAGGTTTTGTATTGTTTTCCCAGGTCGGCATTGGCAAATCCCAGGCCCTGTAAAATTTCTTCGGTACGGTGGTGTATGCTGTAGCCATCCAATACTTCCAGTTCATGCAGCAGGTCGGCATATTTATGAGCAAGGCTTTCGTCTCCGGTTCTTTCCAGTTCGAGCCCTAACAATTCCAGTTCCTTTTCCAGTTGTTTCACCCGCTCAAAAGCGCCCATGGCCACTTCCAGGATCGAATCCTCGGTATCAAAGCCAAGCAGGTCCTGGTGTAAAAAACCAATGGTTGTTTCACGCCCTTTTTCCACCGTGCCTTTTGCCGGGCTGTATTGCCCGGTCAATACTTTTAATAAAGTAGATTTACCGGTTCCGTTGTACCCGATCAGCCCGATACGTTCATTGGGTTGAATATGCCAGGTAGCATCTTCCACGATGGTTCTGGCACCAAATTCAAAGGTTACATTTTGAAGTCCTAACAGCATAAAAAATTTCTGAACGGTTAAATAAGCGGCAAAAATAACGATTATCGAACCTTAAAGTGTATTTACTGTTATAATATCAGTAATTCTTTGAATAATAACATCAAAATATTTAATGAGTACATAGATTTGCAAAAAAATATGTGGTTATGAAAAAAATGTTTGTACTTATTTTGGTCATTATTTTGGCAATAGCCGGGTATTACTGGTATACGTCTACCAATAAACAAAGCGGCGGCAATGAAACAAAACTCGAACCCTTTGCATTAAAAAAACATTCTGAATCATTTAACGGGGCAGTGGCTGCTGCCATGAATGCCTATTTTGACATGGCTGATGCTTTTGTGGAAGCAGATACAGCTAAGGTGAAGGAACACAACCAGAGATTCATACAGTTACTCGACAGTATCCCGATGGATGAATTGAAGAATGACACCGCCCATATCTATGACATCGCATTAAACAGCCTGGAGGGTATCAAAAGCAATGCAGCATCTTTGTTAAACATGTCCGATATCCAGGAAATGAGAAAAGACTTCAGCATGGTATCAGAGAACCTGTATCCTTTTTTCAGGGTAATCAATTACGAAGGCGGGAATATGTACTGGCAAAACTGCCCCATGGCATTTGATGATGATAAGGAAGCCAACTGGATCAGCAAAACCAAAGAAGTGTTCAATCCGTACCTGGGTAAAAAGCATCCCAAATACCGGGCAACCATGTTGCATTGTGGTATGGTAAAGGATACCATCAAGGCACAATAATTTAATCATTGATCAAAGTCTGAATAACCCGGATCAAGTCTGTAACTATGAAGTATAAGCTGTTTCTGTTTCTTTTTGTACTGGGTTGTTCGCAGGCTGCTGCCCAGAAAAAATACACCATCAGCGGGTATATTAAAGATTCACTGAATGGCGAAACCCTGATCGGCGCCGCCATTACCGTACAGGGCCAGGCCAAGGGCATCAGCAGCAACCTGTATGGGTTTTATTCCATCACGCTTGATGAAGGGGATTACATCCTGGTCTGTTCATTTATTGGTTACCGGTATAAAGCAGTTTCCATTAAACTGGCAGCAGATACCCGGATCAATTTTGAAGTACTGCCGAAAAATTACCTGTCGGAAGAAGTAGTGGTGTCTGCAAAAAAAAGGGATGCCAATGTGAAGAATGCGCAAATGGGAAAATTTACCCTGCCCATGGACCAGATCAAATCGATCCCGGCATTTTTGGGTGAAGTGGACCTGCTGAAAACGATCCAGTTCCTGCCCGGGGTCCGCAATGCCGGGGAAGGCAGCGCCGGAATTTATGTTCGCGGGGGAGGGCCGGACCAGAACCTGATCCTCCTGGATGATGCGCCGGTTTACAATACCGGCCACCTGTTTGGTTTTTTCTCCATCTTCAATGCAGATGCCATTAAAAATGTTACACTCATCAAAGGCGGTATGCCGGCACAGTATGGCGGGCGCCTGTCGAGTGTTCTCGACGTTTCGATGAAGGAAGGCAATAACCAGAAATTGCAGGTAGATGCCGGCATTGGAGTGATCGCTTCCCGGCTTTCCATCCAGGGACCCATTAAAAAGAACAAATCTTCTTTTATCATTTCGGGAAGGCGCACGTATATAGATGCACTCACAAAACCTTTTATCAAATCCACCAGCCAGTTTAAAGGCAGCGGCTATTATTTTTACGACCTGAATGCAAAAGTGAATTATGCTTTTTCCGATAAGGACAGGATCTACCTGAGTGGTTATTTCGGGCGTGATGTTTTTGATTTTGCCAATGGCAAACAGAGTTTAAAAATAAATATCCCCTGGGGAAATACAACCGGCACACTGCGCTGGAACCACATTTTCAACAACAGGCTTTTTGGCAACACCACGCTTGTGTATAACGATTATAATTTTACATTCAATGCGCTGCAAAACGATTTTGAACTTAAACTGGCATCGGGCATCAGGGACCTCAGCATTAAACAGGACTTTGACCTGTACCCGTACACGGGCCATAAACTGAAGTTCGGCGGCATATACACCTATCATAAATTCACGCCTTCAGTGATCAGTGGCAAACAGGATTCCACCGTTTTTAAGCCCAACAATGCACAGATAAAATTTGGCCACGAAGCTGCCCTGTATATCCAGGATGACTGGGAGATCAATGAAAAGATCAAAATAAATGCGGGGCTGCGTTACAGTTTGTTCCAGCAGGCCGGACCCTATAAAATTTACGAGACCGATGAAAATGGCAACAGGCTCGATAGTACGGTGTACGGCAGGGGAAAGGCCGTTAAAACCTATGGCGGACTGGAACCAAGGCTCACCATGCGTTATGCACTGGATGACGAAACATCTGTCAAGGCCTCTGTAACCAGGAACCTGCAGTACATTCACCTGGTAAGCAATGCCGGGACCACATTGCCAACCGATATCTGGGTTCCCAGTACATATAAAGTAAAGCCCCAGATCAGCTGGTTATATGCAGCAGGGTTGTTTAAAAACTTTAAAGACAACATGTATGAAACCTCTGTAGAGTTGTACTATAAACAAATGCAGAACCAGATAGAATACAAGGAAGGCTATACGCCTACCGGGCTTGATGATACAGAGAATTCCTTCACATTTGGCAAAGGCTGGAGTTACGGCGCCGAATTTTTTATCAATAAAACCAAAGGCCGGTTAACCGGCTGGATGGGTTATACGCTGAGCTGGACCTGGCGCAAATTCGCCGCATTGAACTTTGGCGATAAATACCCGGCCAAATACGACCGCCGGAACGACATGAGCATTGTGGCCATGTACGAACTGAATAAAAAATGGAAATTATCAGCTGCCTTTGTTTTTGGTACCGGCAATGCAGCTACATTGCCGCAGCGGTTTTACATTGTGGGCGGTATACTAACCCAGGAGTATAGCCGCATTAATGAGT
>CAZBIK010000254.1:0-5433 GCA_964491955.1 uncultured Ferruginibacter sp. | reverse complement strand
CTCATGTTCACCATCATACAACACTATATTTATGGGTGTTTCCAGGCGTTTGAACAAATGGCCGGCAACATCCCAGTTCCCGATATGGGCACTCAGCAATATGCCGCCTTTTTGCATGGCCGCCATTTTCCGCAGGTTTTCTTCCCCGTCAAAATCAAAACTGAAATTATTGTTAATGCCCGACATCACGGCCACTTTGTCGATGATGCTCTGGCCCAGCAAATAATAGTTTTGATATACTTTTTTAATGGATGAAAACCGGTTGTACCCAAGTTTATGACGGTACAGGTAATAGATCTGACGGGATGCCTTATAAGAAAAAAAGAAATAATACAGGGCCACGAACCGAAGCAGGAAGTAAGCCGGTAAAACCCCAAATGTTTTTAAAACCCATACAAAAATGCGGTATCCCAGCGGGGTGCCTTTGGATTTTCCCTGCCAGGCCGGCATTATGCCAATTCTTTTGAATTTACACGGGAGATCACGTAATCACAAAAATCACCGAAAGTAGCTATATCCGTAAAGTCTTCGGGTTTTACCTTAAAGGCAAAATTGCTTTCAATAACCACAACCAGGTCAATATAATCAAGGCTGTCTAAGCCCAGCGTATCTTTCAAGTTCGCTTCAGGAAGTAATTTTTCTGCTTTCACTTCAAATTCCTCGATCAGGAACTCGTGAATCTTTTCTATAATTTCATTGTTTGTCATAAGCAGTACATTAATTCATTTTTCTGATAATGAGTGAAGAGTTGGTTCCTCCAAACCCAAAAGAGTTAGACAAAAATACAACTATATCTTTTTCTACAGTCATTTTTGCAATATTCAATTTGGCTGAGTCTTCATCAGGATTTTCAAAATTTATATTGGGCGCTACAAATCCATGTTGCATCATTAAAACTGAATATACGATCTCGCTGGCGCCCGCCATCCAGCACTCATGGCCAGTCATGGATTTTGTGGAACTTACCAGGGGTTTATATTGACCAAAAACTTCATCAATGGCTCTTGCTTCACTGGCATCACCTGCCGGTGTTGACGTAGCGTGTGCATTAATATAATCCACATCAGCCGCCAGAATGCCCGCATCTTTCATGGCCATGTGCAGCGACCTTACCGGTCCGTCAACTGTGGGGTTTGAAATATGTCCGCCATTGGATGAAAAGCCATAACCGATCACTTCTCCCAAAATTACTGCGCCTCTTTTTTGAGCCGATTCAAGGCTCTCCAGGATCACGGTAGCTGCCCCGCCGCTTGGGATCAATCCATCGCGGTCACGGTCAAATGGCCTGGATGCCCTTGCAGGATCTGATTCCCTGACCGAAAAAGCCGACAATGCGTCAAAAGTGCCCATGGATAAATGGTTTATCTCCTGTGCGCCGCCGCAAATGATACAATCCTGCAAACCTGATTTTATAAAATGATATCCCAGCCCGATGGAATGGGAGCCGCTGGCGCAGGCTGCGCTGATGGTGAAGTTTACACCACGCAGTTTAAAGATGGTGGCCAGGTTCATGGTTACAGTGGAGTTCATGGTTTGAAATACCGCACCTGAACCAACCAGTGTGGTATCCTTTTTTTCCCTGATGATATCATTGGCTTCAATTACGGCTTTGCCGGAACTGTCGTTGCCGTATAATATACCGATCTCATGTGCACTGATAAAATCTGCATCTATACCGGCGTTTTCCAGGGCTTCCAGGGTGGCCAGGTATGCATACTCGCCCTGCTCGGGCAACATGATGCGGGCCCTTCGGTCAAGCTTTCCTTTCAAGTCGGGTTTTTCTACAAAACCGGTGAGGCCCGAACGGTATCCATATTCCTTACGCACCGGATCCAGAATGAGGCCCGACTTTCCCTTATACAGGGAATCCCTTACCTCCTCGAGGTTTTTTCCTATACAGGAATAAATACCCATGCCGGTTATAACAACTCTGTTCATAATTAATGTCATTGGTCATTGAGTCATTGGCCATTAAGTCATTGGTCATTGAGTCATTGGTGCTACTATTCAAAAAAATCGTTTCAATGACTGAAAACTTAATGACTTATTGTCTAAATGACTATCATGAATACAATCCCCCGTTCACCGAGATCACTTCCCCGGTAATATAAGCAGCGCCAGCCGATGCCAGGAACCCGACCGTGTGTGCCACTTCTTCGGGTAGGCCAAACCGTTTTAGCGGTATCATATTCTTTAATTCGCTTTCATTCAGGTCGCCGGTCATATCTGTTTTAATAAAACCCGGGGCAACTGCATTTACGGTAATTCCCTTGCGGCCGATCTCCTGTGCCAGCGCTTTTGTGGCGCCGATTACCCCTGCTTTTGCAGCCGAGTAATTGGTTTGGCCTGGCAACCCTTTTAGCCCGGATAATGAAACAATATTGATGATCCTTCCGTATTTTTTCTGCAGCATGCTGTTCACCACCAGGCGGGTTACATAAAAGAACCCGTCGAGGTTTGTTTTGATCACATTGTCCCATTGCTCATCTTTCATCCACATCATCAATCCGTCTTCCCGGATGCCGGCATTATTCACCAGCACCTCAATAACCTTATCTGTATTGGATTCCATCCATCCGCCGAGTTTATCCATGATGGCGTTTTTATCCGAAACATCAAATTGTATGATCTCCCCGTCAACTCCTTTTTCCTTAACCAGGGCCAGTGTATTGTTCGCTTCTTCTTCATTTGATTTGTAATTGATCAGCACATTATAGCCCATCTCCGCCAACTGAATACAAACTGCCCTGCCTATTCCCCTTGACCCTCCTGTTACTAATGCAAACTTCATGTATACTTAATTTTTCCGGTTTTTATTTAGATGGTACTTTCTTAAGCGTATCAGGTAGTCACCTGTTTCGGGATCTTTCCCAGTTTGAAAGAAACAACCGGATCCGACTTTTCAAAATATTTTTTGATCCTGTCCAGGTCCTTGTATTTTGGTTCGTCCTCAATGAATTTGGGGAACAGTTTCCTTACCTCTGTGTATATATGATGTGTTTCGGAAGACAGCCTGTCGGTACATTTTAAATAATCAATGGCCTGTAAAACCGTCATCATCTGGATGGCCAGCACTTCAAAAGAATTATCGATCACCCGCTTGGTCATGAGTGCTGCGTTACATCCCATGCTCACTATGTCCTGGTTATCGTTGTTGTTGGGAATGCTGTGTACATACATCGGGAACGACATGGTTTGGTTTTCGGCTACTGTGGATGTTGCCGTAAACTGCATGCCCTGCATTCCAAAATTAAAACCCAGTACGCCCAGGTTTACAAAGGGCGGAAATTTCTGGTTCAGTTTTTCGTTGAGCAGGTAATTGAGCTGCCTTTCACTAAGCATGGATAATTTGGTGATGGCAATTTTCAGTTTATCCATCTCCAGTGAAACATAATCACCATGGAAATTACCGCCATGAAAGATATTCTGGTTCTCGTGGTCGATCACCGGGTTGTCATTGACCGAATTCAGTTCATCCACCACTACTTTTTCGGCCTGGCAGATGGTATCGTAAATGGGGCCCAGCACCTGGGTAACGCAACGGAGCGAATAATATTCCTGCACCTTATCCTGGAACACTTCCTGGTCAAGCTTTTCGGGATTGTATAAATGTTCGGACCGGCTGCGGATCATCTTGCTGTCCTTTAAGATATCCCGCAACTGCGCCGCGATCTTATTTTGTCCCTTGTGGTGTTTTACAATATTCAGTTCGTAGGAATAATGATCGTCGAAGGCTTCTACAATTTCATTGATCATGGCAGAAAGCATAACCGACCATTCCAGCAGTTTTTGGGCCTGTATGATATTTACCATGCCGATGCCGGTCATGGCCGATGTGCCGTTTAAAACCGCCAGGCCTTCCCTGATCTGTATGGTAAGCGGCTTGATATCCAGTTTTTTAAATATGGTTGCTGTTGGATGCACTTCCCCCTCATAGATAACTTCTCCCTCGCCAATTAAAACCAGGGCCAGGTGGGCCAGTTGTACCAGGTCGCCGCTGGCGCCAACACCGCCATGTTCATAAATACAGGGCGAAACATCTTTATTGATAAGTGTGGCCAGTAATTCGGTGATATCCGGGTGCACGCCGGAATAAGCCTGCATTAAACTGTTCAAACGGGCGATCATTACGGCTTTTACCAGGATGGGGTTCATGATATTGCCACCCCCGGAGCTGTGGCTGCGTATCAGGTTATACTGGAGTTGTAAGAGGTTTTTTTCATTAACCTTGTACTGAGCCATTGGTCCAAACCCGGTATTAATGCCATAGATCAGTTTATTGGAAGAGAATTTTTGGAGAAACCGAAAATTAACATCCACTTTTTCAATCGTTTGTCCGTCTAAAGCGAGTTTTTTTCCCTTATATAATATATCTGAAAAATTATCCAGGGTAAGTGCCTTATCTCCTACATGTACCATGATCCGAATTTTTTACTGTCCACCCACAGGGTTCTGTGTGCAATTTTATGCCTGTAACTAATAAAGTAAAAATAGAATAAAGTATTCAATTTTAAATTTTTTAGGCGGGTTATATAAAGATATTACATACAACAGGCACAATTTTGCGGCAATTGGGTATTTTTTTAAGAAATAAATAGTATTACATTTATACTGTAAAATTAAACAGTATACAATATGAAAAAATTAGCAAATATCATTGCCGCTTTGATCCTTTCTGCAGTTGTGCTCAAAACCACCGCTCAAAAAATCAAGACCCAAAGTGGCAATCCTACGATATTAAAATCAGAGACTACGGTAAATATTGAATTTGTTTATGATAATATCAGCGTTGGCAAATATAAAAGTGAGAATGAGTACATAAAAGCCAAAACGGAAGAGTATAATAAAAAGGAAGCAGGCAAAGGGGATACCTGGGCAGCAAGCTGGGCACGTGATAAACAAGCCCGTTTTGAACCCAAATTCATTGAACTGTTTACCCTGAACAGCGGTATGATGGTAAATAAAGATGCCAAATACACATTGATCTTTAAAACCACATCTATAGAACCCGGTTTTAATATTGGTATTACCCGTAAAAATGCAGAGATAGATGCCGAAGTAGTGATCGTGGAGACAGCCAACCGGGATAATACTGTAGCTGCAATGTCCATCAGTAATGTACCAGGCGGTACTGCTTTCGGTTACGATTTTGATACCGGCTTAAGGATCTCTGAATCATATGCAAATGCCGGTAAAAAACTCGCTAAATATTTAAAATAGACCAATTGTATTTTTAATACAAAGGCTTCCAGAAATGGAAGCCTTTTTTATACGGGCAAACCGTTTACTTCTTTGCTTCATAAAAATATTTCAGTAACCTGATCACATTAACCCGGGAAACTGCCGGATAGCCTGTTTTCGATTTGATCTATCCAGTTATTATAAGCATCTTCATTTATGTTGCCGGGAATATCTGAACTGAGTGTAAACCAC
>CAZBIK010000253.1:0-5449 GCA_964491955.1 uncultured Ferruginibacter sp. | reverse complement strand
AACAGAAGTCAGCGATATCATAGAAGTATCGTTAAGGGCACCTGAGAAAGGATTGAATTGTGTTAACCCCTGAGCGATTTCTTTTTTAAGGATCTGCAGAGAGGACTGAAGGTTCATATTAGACAACATTTTCTTAAATCCGGCCGATTTACGCGTATCGATCAGCATCCTGGGGTTAAGGCTCAGTGTATAATTAAATGTATTATAATTGGCCTTTATAAACTGATTGGAGGGTGTAAAGATCCTTATATATTTTGCCTGGTCCTGGAACTGCGCAATTTCAAATTCATTGAGCTGCTGAATACCATCACTATTATAATCAAGCCAGGTATATTCCCCCTGCCCTGCCGGCACTTCCAGGAAAGTGAATTCACGCTTCTGTTCCTGTCCGCTGCCCAGTTCATACAATATATTACCAATGACAAAACCTTTTAATTCATTGATATAATATTCAGCCCTTCCCAACAAACTTTTATCTGCTGTTTGCCTGCTGATGGCAGCATTGTAAACATGCAGTTTCCGGTAAGTGACATTCAGTTTAAACTGGTGCTTTTCGTTCTTTAACAGGTCTGTAAAGAAATTGTAGTTATCACTCCTGTCGGCCTGTACCAGTTTTGAACTTACGGGCAACAGGTCATTCCGCGTAAAATAAGACACACCCCACCGGTTTGCTTTTGCAGGATTCGATTTCAGGTAAACCTCCCAAACATTAAATGCGTAACTGAAAGCCGATAAGGTATCGGTTGCTTTATTACGCAGTTTATTGTGTTCACTGTTGTACTTAAAACCTGCCTGCATATTGCGGATCGAGGTCAATTCCTTTTTCAGGTCAACCAACGGCCTGAAGAATGACCCGTCCTGCAGAGAATAATTGATATTGGTATAGCTGATCTGTGTCGTGAGTTTCCAGCCTTTGAAATTATTGAAGCTGTTCAACACCTGGCGCAGACCATTGTATTGGTCACTTCTTTTATAATTGGTTACATCGTACTGAAAAAAATTGCCACTGCTGTCTGCAAGCTTTACTGCACCGGTGATGATGTGTTCGTCGGCAATGCCTGCATCAAAGGGCAGGCTCCAGTCACGTAAGAATTCAATATTCCTGAGGCGTTCAACCGGCCTGAATCTTTGCTGCACAAATTCGTAACCCAGTTTGGTCTGCATCAGCAAAGCCCTTTTTAATAAATGAACCTTTGTATCATCTTTTATGAATTGCATTTTGGCTGCAAAAGCCTTGTCATTGGCCTTATCCTTCGCAGAAAAAAGATTGATGTCGTAATTGCTCATGGCCACTTCAGCCCTGAGCCTGGTTTTGGGATTAAGCACATACTCTCCGCCGATGGTGATCAACTGTTGTTTTTTGGGCGAGATCAATAGAATGACCGGGGCATAATCACCAAGCTTATTGTTGTTGGCATCAGGTTGTACCCAGCCGAATACCTTTCCGTTGGTTGCATTCAAAAGCGGCGTATAGTTCCCTTTACCCGGGCCCAGGTAAGTAAAGCCCAGGTTGTACAGTGTGTCTGCCGGGTTGTTTGAATACACAAAAATGGAATCGCGTATGGTGCCGTTATATAAAGTATCTATCTTTTTATACAGGATCTTGCCGGGGGTGAGCGTATCCCTTACTGCATTTTCATAATAGGCCGAATCTACCCCGTCGCCGATATCTGCCAGGAACTGTTTTTGTTTGGTATCCAGCACCTGGTTGATGGAAGAATTCTTTGCATCGGCATTATTATAAAAACCGATGTTGAGAAAAAATTTATCCTTAAAATTCATTTCATCACTGATATAGATCTGTGAATTTAAAAAGTTACGGTCGGCATATTCAAATTCAACCTGTATCCGCTTATCCTTTGTGATCAGCCGTTTCTGGGTGAAAGTTAATTCTGCGGTATTGTAATTGATGATATAATCCTGGTCTTCGCCCCTTTGCAGTAATTCACCGTCCATATAAACCCGCTCGGTCCCGGCCAGAATCACAAAGAACAGTTCCAGGGTAGGGCTGGTTAGCCGGTATGGACCCTGGTTACCTTCAAAAGGGGTTAACTGGTTACGGGTGAATTTTCCTTTGGCTATGGCCCCGCTCAGCAACAGTGAATTGGAAATATTTTTACTGATCTTATTGTCGGTGATAAAAGATACGCCCTGCAGCCTTTTATAAAAATTGAGAAAATAGTTCTTGCTTTGGCGGATATCAATATCCCCGAAATTGGCCTGCCATCCTTTTTTCTTTACCTGAATAAAGATGCGGTCAAAGTCGCGCAGGTCCTGGGTATTCCCATCGGGTTGTATGGGAATATTGTTATCGGTGATGGCCGCCGTAAGTTCCAGGCTGTCACCGATAAAACCATTCAGTTGCAGGTTTAGGCTGCTGCTTACCACTGCATCCTGGCTGTTGCCAAAAGATATGCCACGTCCAAAACTGCCTTCTGATTTGATATTCCCGAAATCAAGTAAGGGATTGGCCTGTTTTGTACCAACCCGCATGGTAAAAGGATTACTGCTGATAAAATTAAACCGGATACTGTCATAATTTAAACGGTTCAGCACGGAATTTAATTTATACGGGAAAACCCGGTAGGTGACAGATACCGTTTCTAAAGCCGGCTTTTCCAGCCAGGTAATGGTTGCATTCACATCATCTACCTTGTAATAAAAGGGCGATACGCCTTTGATCGCCACAGAACCAGGTACGAGGCTGGCTGAATCAAGTTTTATGGTTTGCTCCCTCGTGCTGATGGTAATTGTATGCAGGTTGGAAAGCGGAGGCGGATCTACCTGGGCAAACAGTATTTGCGCCAAAAAAACAGCACACAGGAATAAATATATCCTTATCAGATTCAAATTTCTTTTGGGATTAGTAACGCTAAAATTAGCAATTATTATACAAGACTGCTAAAACTTGCATAATGCTGTAAGGAAATCAACAAATTGCTTCCTGTAAATGATTTCAAACATTTCTGATGGTATTTATAAAACCAGCGTTAATTTGAATATCACCGGTACTACAACCGGGTTTACTGATGATCATCAGTAATTTATTATGGGATCTATAAGGATATTTCAGTACACAGTTAATCCTGCTTATCAAATGGAATCTTATTCCTGTTTTATGTGGGGGATCAAAATTGAATAATTTAAACAGAATCCTTCATTAACGTCAGAAAATATTCATTTTAAACAAATGATTTTTCTACAGTATCTGCAAACAGTGCATTTGTTTTAAAATATTCTGAAATTGCACTCTTTTGGCACTGTATTTGTGTTAATTAATCGTTAAGTTGAATATCCGCTAAACCCTGTATTACAGTTAGTCTGATACAGTAAAAAGAAATATTTCGGTACTGTTGTTAAGCACGGCAGTACCGTTTTTATTTTGATAAATGGGGTAAAAAACACTACTGAAAAGAACGATTTCCCGGGTGCAGCAGGCTAAGAGAGGATTTTACAGAATGCAGGCCTGAAAAATTATTTCATCCCCTTTTTTCTATTGTTCTGTGCTGAGTCCGGCTTTCAAATATTCCCTGTTCATCCTGGCAATGTTGGCAACAGAAATTCCTTTCGGGCATTCCGCCTCACAGGCATAGGTATTGGTACAGTTGCCAAAACCTTCCTTATCCATCTGGGCCACCATATTCAATACCCTGGATTCACGTTCGGGTTTACCCTGCGGTAACAAAGCCAGTTGGGAAACTTTGGCACTAACAAATAACATGGCGCTGCTGTTTTTGCAGGCAGCCACACAGGCCCCGCAACCGATACAGGATGCTGCATTAAATGAAGCATCTGCATCCTTCTTATCAATAGGCAATGCATTTGCATCCACCGCATTACCTGTATTAACAGAAATCAATCCACCGGCCTGGATGATGCGGTCAAAAGCTGACCGGTCAACCACCAGGTCTTTTAACACCGGAAAAGCAGCAGCACGCCAGGGTTCCACCACGATGGTATCTCCGTCTTTAAAAGCACGCATATGCAGCTGGCAAACCGTATTTTTTGACCAGGGGCCATGGGCCCGGCCATCAATATACATACTGCAGGCGCCGCAAATGCCTTCCCGGCAATCGTGGTCAAAAGCAATGGGTTCTTTACCGGATGAAATGAGCTGCTCGTTCAGCACATCAAACATTTCAAGGAATGACATTTCTGATGAAATATCTTTTACGGGATAAGTTTCAAAACTGCCTTTAGTACTGCTGTTCTTTTGTTTCCACACTTTCAGTGTGAGGTTCATGTTATAATGTTCCATATTGCTTAAATGCGTTTATAATTGCTGTATTCAAATGGACGCCATCCAAATTTGCGCCAGAGGAAATACAATATCCGGTGTTTTACATTCTTAAAATTCTTCTTTTTTACATCAATATCAACTGTCCAGTTCTCCCTGCTTACCAGGTCTTTCATCACTGCCGGGTGTGTTCCGGTAAAAAGGGTTATCGAGTCAATATTTGAATAATCAAATTCAGTTGTTTTATTTTTCAGTTCAATCATCCGCTGTTCATGCTGTTCGCCTTCATTCCACAAATTGCTGAAGTCAGCTTCTTTGTTGATCATGGCCACCGGGCTTCGTACCCAGCCATAATGGTAAATAAAGGCATCCACGGGTTTAACATTCAATTTACGGCCGTTGGCCCTGAAACCCTGGGCATCCAGCCAGCTGCGGATATTCGGGTTGTTCCTGATAACACGGATCTCCTTTGAATACCATTTCCTGCCATCACCGATATATTTATAACTGCCGTAAAAATGGTGGTAGTTGAACAATAGCCCTTCTACCCTTTTATCTTCCCGGTATTTTTCCATCGCCCGCAATACCACCGGGTGGTACTGTTCGTGCAGCACTTCATCGGCCTGTATATAAAATAGCCAGTCACTCTCGGCTGCCACGGCATCCATGGCTTTATCGGTTTCAACCGCCAGTACTTTACCTCCTTCCCGCAAACTGTTGTCCCAAACAGAATGAATGATCTTTATTTTGGGCGAATCAATGGATCCGATCAGTTGATTGGTCTCATCTTCCGAATCTCCGAGGCAAACGATCATTTCGTCCACAATGGGCAAAATGGACAGGATGGATGCAACAACCGGGTATTCATATTTTACTGCATTTTTTACAAAAGTGAATCCGCTTACTTTCATGCCCCTGCTCCCTTAAGGATAAATTAGTTTTATAAAAAAAGATCTACTTGTAAGAACGCTGCGTTGGCTTTACAATTTCAAAATTCAGTGCTTCTTTTACCAGTTGCCAGTCGCTTTCTCCCTTAAATTCCCATGCCGAAACATAACTGTAATTGTCATCATCCCGTTTTGCTTCACCTTCATCAGTCTGGGATTCTTCCCGGAAATGGCCGCCACAGCTTTCATTCCTGTTCAGTGCATCCAGGCACATCAGCTCACCCAGTTCGATCTTGCCGGTCAGGTAACGCGGGGCCGCAACGAT
>CAZBIK010000252.1:2083-5484 GCA_964491955.1 uncultured Ferruginibacter sp. | reverse complement strand
TGGTTTGGTGCCTATGCCGAAAGCCTGGTGGACGACATGTTAACACTGGAAGCAGCCTACCGTGCTGTCAATAAAAATCCCCTGGGTTCTGCAGCGGGTTATGGTTCTTCTTTTCCCATAAACCGGGAAATGACAACTGAACTTTTGGGTTTTGATGAGCTGAACTATAACGTGGTGTATGCGCAAATGGGCAGGGGTAAAACAGAAAGGATAGTGGCATCAGCTTTGGCAAATATTGCAGCAACGCTGGCTAAGCTCAGCATGGATGCCTGTTTGTATCTCAACCAGAATTTCGGTTTCATCGCTTTTCCTGATGAATTAACAACAGGCAGCAGCATCATGCCCCACAAAAAGAACCCGGATGTCTTTGAACTGGTACGTGCCCAATGTAACCGTATCCAGGCATTGCCCAATGAGATCATGCTGATGACTGCCAACCTGCCTTCCGGTTATCACCGCGACCTGCAATTAATAAAAGAACACATCATTCCTGCCTTTGAAAATGTAAATGATTGCCTGCAGATGACCGTTCTTATGCTGGAAAATATCATCATAAAAAAGGATCTGCTCAATGATGCACGGTATACTTATTTGTTCAGTGTGGAAGCAGTTAACAGCCTGGTATCTGCCGGGATTCCTTTCAGGGATGCGTATAAAAAAGTAGGTGCCGATATTGAAGCCGGGAACTTTACCCATACGGCTTCACTGCAACATACGCATGAAGGAGGAATGTCTAATTTATGTAATGAAAAAATTCAGGATATGATGAATGATATTATTCAAAAATTCAATTTTAATAAAGCGAAAATTGCGTTGCAACAATTATTAAGTTAGATTTGTTGGAATAACCTGATAATTATAATGGCCGATCAGACATCTAAAAAACGCATTGCCCTATTTGGCTCAACCGGTTCGATTGGTACCCAGGCCCTTGAAGTGATCCGTGCAAATACCGACCTGTTTGAAGTAGAGATTTTAACTGCCCAGACCAATGATACTCTTTTAATAAACCAGGCGCTCGAATTCAGGCCCAATGCTGTTGTCATTGGAGATGAATCAAAGTATGCGGGAATTAAAGATGCATTGTCATCATCAGGTATTAAAGTTTTTGCCGGTGAAAAAGCTTTGGAAGAAGTTGCAGATTTTGATACGTACGATATGATGCTGGCCGGTATAGTTGGATTTGCAGGTTTAAAACCAACATTGAAGGCAGTAGAAAATGGCAAAGCAATCGGGCTTGCCAATAAAGAAACACTGGTTGTTGCCGGCGATATCGTGATGCAGAAGGCCATCGAAAAAAGAGTGCCCATCATTCCCGTAGACAGTGAACATTCTGCCATTTTTCAATGCCTGGTTGGAGAAGCCAGGAACCCGATCGAAAAAATTATTCTCACAGCCAGTGGGGGGCCTTTTTTAGGGAAAAAACCCAATTTCCTGGTAAATGTAAAAAGGGACCATGCCCTGCAACACCCCAACTGGAGCATGGGTGCAAAAATATCCATTGACTCTGCAACCCTCATGAATAAAGGGCTTGAAATGATCGAGGCCAAATGGCTTTTTAATTTGCGGCCCGACCAGATCGAAGTGGTGATCCATCCGCAGAGTATTATTCACAGCATGGTTCAGTTCCAGGACGGAAGTATGAAAGCGCAAATGGGACTGCCGGATATGAAACTGCCGATCCAATATGCGATGGCTTTCCCGGGACGGATCAAAAATGATTTTCCCAGGCTTAATTTCCGAAAATACCCTGCCCTCAATTTTGAAGAACCCGATGTTAAAACTTTCAGAAATTTATCATTGGCGATGGAAGCGCTCAATAAAGCAGGCAATATGCCCTGTATCTTAAATGCTGCTAATGAAATAGCCGTATGGGCCTTTCTGCGTAACCGTATTGGCTTTTTGGATATGACGGCAATGGTGGAAAAAACCATGGAAAATGTAGCTTATATCGAAAAGCCCACTTTACAGGAATATTTTGAAAGCGACGGTGAAGCCCGTAATTTTGCCGCTTCATTGATCAACCTGTAACCGGAACCTGTAACTTTCAAGATCCTTTTACCGGCATCAATCATACATTAATTTTATTACAAAATGGATATTACCTTATTAGCAATAAACTGGCCCAGCGTTGGATTAAAGGTTGCACAGCTTTTATTGTCGCTGTCAATACTGATCATACTGCATGAATTCGGACATTACATCACCGCCAGGTGGTTTAAATGCAGGGTTGAAAAATTTTACCTGTTTTTTGATCCCTGGTTTTCCATTGTAAAAAAGAAAGTGGGTGATACTGTGTATGGCATTGGCTGGCTGCCATTGGGTGGCTATGTAAAAATTTCGGGCATGGTGGATGAAAGCATGGATAAGGAACAACTGAAACTGCCACCGCAACCCTGGGAATTCAGGAGTAAACCGGCCTGGCAGCGTTTGATCATTATGCTGGGTGGCGTTACCGTAAATATTTTGCTGGCATTTATAATTTATGCAGGTATTTTAATGGCCTGGGGCGAAGATAAAATGCCGAATAAATCAGTAAAACATGGGATTTGGGTTACCGATTCACTGATGTATGAAATTGGATTAAGGGACGGCGATAAAGTGATCGCAGTTAATAACGATACCATTCAGTATTTTGAAGATATCCCAAAAAAGATCCTTTTCAGCGGTGGCGGACAGATCAATATAGTCAGGAATGCAAAAGATACCAATATTGAAATTCCGAGAAGCCTGATCGGGCAGCTGGTTGAAAAGAAGAAATCCAAAGGCAGGTTGTTCTTGCCAAGGATACCGGCTATCCTGGGTGATTTTGATAAGAATGATACATCCAATGCAAAAAAAGCAGGTTTACAATATTGGGACCGGATAGTAAAAGCAGATTCAGTTAATATTGAATTTTTTGATCAGGCGGCTGCTTATTTCGGAACAAAAAAGAACGGGCAGGTAATGCTTACCGTTGACCGGCAGGGAAAGGAAATTTTATTGCCGGTACAACTGGATGAAGATGGTAAAATGAATCCAACCATGCTGAGCTTTAAGCATTTTGACAGCCTGGGTGTATTGAAGATCGATCACAAGGATTATGGATTCTTTGCTGCATTCCCGGCAGGATTTAAACTGGCAGTAACTTCTTTAAAAGATTATATCGATCAGTTCAAACTGATCCTTTCACCGAGTACCGGCGCATACAAAGCTGTTGGAGGCTTTAAGACCATGGGGTCCATTTTTTCGGGTACCGAATGGGATTGGCAGCGCTTTTGGGAGATCACTGCCTTGTTTTCAGTGATCCTGGCTTTCATGAATTTGTTGCCCATACCTGCACTGGATGGCGGGCATGTGATGTTTACTTTGGGAGAAATGATCACGGGCCGCAAACCCAGTGAAAAATTCCTGGAGTACGC
>CAZBIK010000252.1:0-1983 GCA_964491955.1 uncultured Ferruginibacter sp. | reverse complement strand
ATCCCGATCTTCTTCATTAAAATGGATGCATTTAAACTGGTACAGATACCTTCTTTAAGCCGGTAGTCAAAATACAATTCATCATTGCTGACCTGTACATCAAAATGGTAGTTTAAAATATTGGCAGGATGATCATCTTTCATTTTCGCAAGTTCTACATCATGGGTTGCAATAATGCAAACCGCATCGTGCCTGATCATTTGTTTGATCAGTGCTGCAGACCCGGTATGACGGTCCAGCGAATTGGTGCCTCTTAAGATCTCATCGAGTAAAATAAAAACCTTTTCTTTATTGTTGACTTTTTCAATGATCGTTTTTAATTTTTTTAATTCGGCATAGAAAGTTGAAGTGCTTTCTGCCAGGTTATCAGCAATGCGCATACTGCTGATGACCTGTACAGGAGATAAAGTGAAAGCAGTTGCACAAACCGGGGCGCCGGCCATGGCCAGCACGGTATTGATCCCAATGCTCCGCAAATAAGTACTCTTCCCGGCCATATTGCTGCCGGTAACCAGCATCAGCTCGCCGCTTTTATTGATCCTTACCGGGTTGTATACACAGGTGTCAGCCGGTATCAAAGGATGGCCGATGTCTTTACCTTCCATGAAAAAATGGGATTCATTAAGTGTTGGAAAACACCATTGCGGATGATTAAAGGTTAAGGTAGATATGCTGTTAAGGGCTTCAAATTCACCCAGTGCATTAAACCAGTCAATTACATTTTTATGGTTATGCTTTTTCCATTTCTCCAGGGCTATTGCCTGTTGAAGGTCCCATTGCAGGATAATGTTGAGCGGAATAAACACCACAAAATTAAACCGCAGATCAAGCCTTTCAAGTATTTTTTTGAGCTGGTTTAACTGGGTTGATGCCTTTCCCTGTTGTTTTTTAAACTGGTGCTGCAGGTCCTGTAATAAAGCTGACCTGAATTCGGTTTGCTCAATTAACCGGATACTGTCTGAAAGTACTTCCAGTTCACCGGTCATTTTCGAAACCTGGTTATGCAGGGGGCTAACTTTTTTACTGATGTAAAAAGCCAGCAGGGCAGAAGCCAGCAGGCAGTAATTCCTGGTATAATGATTCAGCACATCGGCAATATTCAAAACAATTACTGTAAGCACCAGTGCCGGCACCAGGTAGCTTATTATTTTCCAGGACCGGGTTTTATTAAACCTGTCATCTTCTGCAAACCAATCCTGTAAACGATCCTGGGTTACTTTCTGTATTTTCTCCGCAGCTCCAAAAGCCTGTAAATCCTGCCTCCACGCAGGTTGTAATGCAAGTTCCTTTACCGCTTCCTGTCTTTGTAAAATGGTTTCCGGTTTTGCAGGATCGGATAACCAGGATGCCAGCGTTTGGCTGCCCATCTCAGAACCCGTTCGGTTCATGTATTGATAAAGCGAAGCAGGGCCGAAAATATCCAGGTCATTGGCATAATAATGTTCTTTCGGGATAAATTCATTTCCGTTGGAAAAATGATGAAACGAATGGTTAAGTGCTTTTATTTCATCCTCATTTATGGTCACCAGTATTTTCTGGTGTTCAATAGATGACTTGTTTTTAAGGTCTGCAAAAACCAGCCTTGTAAACAATATCAATAATAAAAATCCGGGAACCAATACATACCATAAGCCAAACGGGATCAAAAAATACCAGGCTGCTGCTATCCCTGATATGGATGCAAAGCGGAACCAAGCAAGGGTTGATTTTTTTTTGTTTAGCAGGATTAATTCTTTCTCTAATGCTGCAAGTCTTTGTTTGTAAAATTCTCCGGGTGGCATATCCTCAATTTGATGCGTGAAGGTATTAAATATGAGGGGCTTCATACTTCACCCAAAAAAAATCCCCCGGGATTTTCCGGGGGACTTTATGATTAATGATTACCTGATTACTGTATCACAACCCTGCACATGGTGATCCGGTTACCGTTCAGCTCACCGATCTCAACCCAGTAAAGGCCTTTTCCATAAGCACGCATATCCA
>CAZBIK010000251.1:0-5486 GCA_964491955.1 uncultured Ferruginibacter sp. | reverse complement strand
TAAAATTGAAAAGAACTTTTATTAATAATACTCCAAAACCCCTTTAGGGGGAAGGGGGCAAATAAATTTTATGAGCACAACATCCGCAACCACCACCGCCCTTAAAGGAGGCGAATGGTTAATTAAAGAAAGCAATGCATTTGAAACCTATACTCCGGAAGATTTTAACGAGGAGCAGTTGATGGTTAAAGAAATGTGTCTGCAGTTTTTAACAACTGAAGTGATACCCATAGTTGACCGCATCGATAAAATGGAGGAGGGCCTGATGCCTTCCCTGATGGTGAAAGCCGGTGAACAGGGGTTGCTGGGCACTTCCGTACCGGAAGACCTGGGCGGACTGGGGAAGGATTTTATTACGTCTACCCTGGTCAATGAAGGCCTGGGCGGCGGTTTCTCATTCAGCGTGGCCATTGCCGCACATACCGGTATCGGCACCCTGCCCATTTTATATTTTGGTACCGAAGCGCAAAAGCAAAAATACATTCCGAAACTGGCCAGCGGTGAGTGGAAAGGCGCCTACGGGCTAACGGAACCCAATAGTGGCAGCGATGCCCTTGGCGCAAAAACATCGGCCGTACTTTCTGCCGACGGTAAACATTATATACTGAACGGGCAAAAATGCTGGATCACCAACGGGGGTTTTGCCGATGTATATACCGTGTTTGCCAAAATTGACGGCGATAAGTTTTCTACGTTTATCGTTGAACGTGGTATGGAAGGTTTTACACAGGGGCCCGAAGAACACAAGATGGGCATAAAGGGATCTTCCACCGTACAGCTGTATTTCCAGGATTGCAAAGTGCCGGTCGAAAATTTACTGGGCGAGGTTGGCAAAGGCCATATCATTGCCTTTAATATCCTGAACATCGGCAGGTTAAAACTGGCCGCCGCTGCCATCGGTGCCTCCAAATGGGCGGTCACCAATTCTGTTGCCTATGCCAATACCCGTGAACAGTTTAAAACAGCCATTGCCAATTTTGGCGCCATTAAATATAAACTGGCCGAAATGGCCATCCGCATTTTTGTAAGCGAAAGTGCGCTTTACCGCACCAGTAAGTGGATCGATGATAAGGAAACCGAACTGGCCGCTGCCGGGAAAACCTTTGCTGAAGCACTGCTCGGTGCAGCCGAAGAATATGCCGTTGAATGTGCCATATTAAAAGTACATGGCAGCGAAGTGCTGGACTATGCTGTAGACGAAGGCGTGCAGGTACATGGCGGCAATGGTTACAGTGATGAATACCCGATCAGCCGGGGTTACCGCGACAGCCGCATCAACCGCATTTATGAAGGCACCAACGAAATTAACCGACTGCTTACCGTAGATATGATCCTGAAAAGGGCCATGAAAGGCAAGCTTGACCTGATGGGGCCGGCCATGGCAGTCAGTAAGGAACTGATGAGTATCCCGGAATTCGGGAACGATGATGATACCCCATTTGCCAAAGAACGCAAAACCATTGTTAACCTGAAGAAAAGTATCCTGATGGTGGCAGGTGCTGCTGTGCAGAAACTGATGATGACCCTGCCCGACGAACAGGAAATACTGATGAACATTGCCGACATGGCCATTGAAACCTTTGAAGCCGAAAGTACCTTACTCAGGATCATGAAGATGGCGGATAAACAGGGAGAAGCGGCAACACAACTGCAGGCTGATATGATGCGTTGTTACCTGAATGATGCCGTGGATAAAGTGAACAAGGCCGGCAAGGAAGCCATCAATGCATTTGCCGGCGGCGATGAACAGCGCATGATGTTGCTGGGATTAAAACGGTTTACAAAAACTGAACCCTTCAACAGCAAGGATGCCCGCAGGCGTATTGCCGATAAGCTGATCGCAGAAAATAAATACCCCTGGTAAAAAATAAAAGAATAATAGGTAAAAACACTTCAATGCCATGAAGTGTTTTTTTATTTATATCATTGCCGGACTGCTTCATAACCGGGAATGCGGTGAGCAGATAAACCACATAAATTTTGTAGATTACATCCATCGTAAATTTTTTTTATTTGAGGAAGTAAAAACCCGGCATGTACGGGGAATAAAATGAGATACCTAGTAACATGATCCATTTACCGGCATTGATATCAGACCTTGCACTAATACTTGGAGCAGCCGCTGTTGTCACCATTTTATTCAGGTGGCTCAAACAGCCATTGGTATTGGGTTATATCATTGCCGGGTTTTTGGTGGGACCGCATTTTCACCTGTTCCCCACCATTTACGAAATTGAAGATATCCAGGGCTGGGCCGATATTGGCGTTATCTTTCTGTTGTTTGGACTGGGACTTGAATTCAGTTTTAAAAAACTGGTCAAGGTTGGCGGTACAGCAGTTATAACTGCCATTATCGAAGTAGTCTTTACCATGGCCATCGGTTATGGCATCGGCAAACTGATGGGCTGGTCCTTTATGGATTGCCTTTTCTTCGGCGGTATCTTATGTATTGCATCCACCACCATCATCATCCGTGCTTTTGGTGAACTGGGTGTAAAAAGCCAGCAATTTGCCGGTGTGGTACTGGGCGTTTTAATTATCGAAGACCTGGTAGCTGTATTATTAATGGTTCTGCTGTCAACGGTAGCCGTTAGCCAGCAGTTTGAAGGAGCCGAGATGATCGCATCCATTTTAAAACTGGCATTCTTCCTGGGGCTCTGGTTTTTATCAGGCATATTTTTTATACCCAGCTTATTAAAGCGGCTGCAAAAGCTGCTGAACGATGAATTGATGCTGATCTTTTCACTGGCGCTTTGTTTTGGTATGGTATTCCTGGCTGCCCAGGCAGGTTTTTCATCAGCACTGGGTGCATTTATCATGGGTTCCATCCTGGCCGAAACCCTGCAGGGTAAAAAGATCGAGAGCCTGCTGACCCCGGTAAAAAATTTATTCGGGGCCATCTTTTTTGTTTCAGTTGGCATGATGATCAACCCGCAGATGCTGCTGGAATATACAGGGCCCATCATCGCCGGCGTACTGGTTTTACTGATCGGGAAACCGATGTTTGTAACCTTTGGCGCCCTGGTTTCCGGACAACCGTTAAAAACTTCCATCCAGTCGGGCATGAGCCTGTCGCAGATCGGTGAGTTTTCATTCATCATTGCCACATTGGGACTTACCCTGCAGGTTACCGGCAATTTTTTATATCCCATAGCGGTGGCCATTTCGGTGATCACGGCATTTACAACACCTTATATGATCCGGCTTTCGGAACCATTTTATAAGGGCGTGCAAAAAATATTACCGGAAAAGTGGAAGGCAAAAATGGTACGGTATAGTGCAGGTGCCCAGGCCATCACTTCGGAAAGCGACTGGAGAACAGTATTGCGTTCCTACATCACCAGTGTCGAGGTAAATTCAATGGTGATCCTTGGTATTATTGTCTTTTCACTAAGGTATCTTCATCCTTTATTCAGGAACAACATCTGCGTCGCCATCCTTACATTCATCATCAGCCTGTTGTTCATGGCGCCTTTTTTATGGGGACTAACGGTAAAGCGGACACAGAAAGAAGCACATGTGCGGGTATGGACAGAAAATAAATTCCGCGGCCCCATGGTCATGCTGGAGATCTTACGCATGGGGCTGGGCGTGGTATTCATCGGGTTATTGTCAGACCGTTTGTTTACACCGGTTATTGCATGGGTAGCAGCCGCTGTCATCATTATCCTGCTCCTGGTATTTTCGCGGCGTTTGCAATCCTATTATTTCCGGATAGAGAACCGTTTCCTGGAAAACCTGCATGAAAAAGAAATCATGCAGAAACAGCCAAAGCCCGAACATGAACTGGCACCCTGGGATGCCCACTTTGCCCAGTTTGAAATTGAAGCAGACAGTCCGGCCATTGGCAAAACACTGGAAGAACTGCAACTGCGTGAACAGTTTGACATCAATATAGCCATGATAGAACGGGGCAGCAGGGTTATCACCGTACCATCCAGGTATGAGCGCATTTTTCCCGGCGACCTGTTGTCGGCCATTGGCACCGATGAACAGTTAAAGGCCTTCCGTTTTTATATTGAAGCACAGCCCTTTACCCGCAATAAACTGCAGCAGAAGCAGGACGTGGTGTTAAAGCAGCTTGTTGTAAAAAAAGATTCTTTCCTGCTGGGTCAGAATATCAGGGAGTCGGGCATACGTGAAAGGGCAAAGGGGATCGTGGCCGGTATAGAAAGAAACGGGAACCGCATATTGAATCCGCCTTCCAACCTGGTATTTGAAGAGGATGATATTGTATGGGTAGTGGGTAATGTAAAAAGATTACAGGTACTGGCCAATGAGAACCGAAAACATAAAACAGTAGCAGGAGATATTAAATAAGCAACCCAACTGCGTTCCCCCCCAATACTTAGTGTATAATTATTTTAACCCGCTTTATCATAAAGCGGTTTTTTGTATGACCAAATTAAACCGAACATATAATTATTAGTTGGTACTGGCACAGTTTTGGTATATAGTTTTTACTGTATTTCCCTTCACCACCATTTCTAAAAAATCAGACCATGGCAAAAAAAAGCAAACCTGCAAAGAAAGCTGCTCTCAAAAAGGGCGCTGTAAAAAAGGCCACACCTAAAAAACCGCTAAAGAAGACAGTTAAAAAAGCGGCTTCTAAAAAACCTGCTGCTAAAAGACCAGTAAAGAAGGCAGTTAAAAAAATAACTACTAAAAAACCGGTAAAGAAGACTGTAAAAAAAGCAGCTCCTAAAAGATCTTTCGCAAAGAAAACAGTTAAAAAAGCAACTTCTAAAAAACCTGCCGCTAAAAAACCGGTAAAGAAAATTGTAAAAAAGTCAGCCCCTAAAAGATATTCTGCTAAAAAACCAGTAAAGAAGTCTGTAAAGAAAGTTGCTCCTGTAATAGCAGTTCAGCGTACAAAACGGGTTGTAAAAATAACATCCCCGGAAAAAAATATACCGGTTAAAGTGGCCGCGAAACCCCTTTCTGCGGCAGGGAATAAGCAGGCTGCCCCGGTACAATTAACCATACCGGAATTGATACCAGTAGTATTACCGGCTATTCCTGCTTTGATTTCGCCCGATGATGTGGTAGGCAAGGCAGCCAATATAGAAACAAACAGGCAGCAGATGATGGTACCCGGCGACGGGTTGAATGCCGCGCCTGTAGCTGAAAACCCGGCTACTGTATTTGACAGGAATGTTTTTAACAAGGCAACAGCCAAGGGAGATCCGCACAGCGGCATGCAAATCTCTTCCGTACCGAAGGGAGCCAAAAAACCTTCGGCAAAAAAACCGCTTTGGCGTAAGTAAGGACACTACCTCCATATATATGTGCAGTTGGGGGCCTGTTGGTAAACCACAGATTTAATAACAGGCTGGCGTGAAAAAAGATTGGCTGAGCAATTGGCCAATCTTTTTTTTGACTTTTATATAAATACAGAAATTCCAGGGATAAAACAAATACAGAAACGGCATATTGAAAAAGCGACCTGATGATCTTAATTTTTCTTTTTTGCTTCTCCAAATCCT
>CAZBIK010000250.1:0-5495 GCA_964491955.1 uncultured Ferruginibacter sp. | reverse complement strand
AAGCTGTTCTTGTACAACCGGCTCCGGTTGTAGCAACAACGGTATATGTTGTTGTATTCATTGGGGAAGCCGCAACAGGATTGGATGTTGTTGAACTTAAACCTGCAGCAGGACTCCATAAGAAGGTATAACCTCCCGGTAAAGGACCGCCATCAACAAGTGATGATCCAATGATAGAAAAAATATTATTGCGGGCAACACCTCCACCAACATTACATCCTGTTGCGCCATAACCCCATGCCGCACATGGTGTTCCAAAGCCTCCTCCCGGGTTCTGCCAGGCATACTGATTACCGATATTGGTGGTACCAAAATTACCCCAGAACCATTGGCCACCGGCAGCAAAACTCATGTTCACCTGGATAGATAACCAATAAGTACCGCCTGTTAAATTAACGGATGAAGGTAAGGTTACTGTATAGTTACCGCCTGTACGAACGAATGTAACTACGTTATTAAATGATGCTATCGCTGCACCGGGTAAATTGGAAGCTGAATTTGCATAAATGAATACATTCACTGAAGTTGGATTACCCGTTCCGATACCATTGGCTGTTACCTGTGTAATTGTCCAGGTTGAACCCGCCGGTACGGTAAAGTCATCTGCTGATTGTGAATCAAAAGCTGCATTCACCGGCTCAAAAACCTGCGAAGGTGAGCCATTTACCTGTGCACCTGTTTGGTTATACAGTGTACCGACCGGGCTTGATGTACCGATCCTTACCGTTAACAGGGTTGGATCTCCTTCACATATTGTTGTTCCTGGATCTGCTACGATCACCAGGGAAGGATTGGGAGTAACCGTGATCGTAAAAGTTATTGGTGTGCCGGCGCAGCTTACGCCACCTGTTGTATAAACCGGTGTTACAGTTATGGTCCCGATATTGGGAACTGTACCGGGATTGACACCAATGAAGGCAGCAATATTTCCGGTTCCGCCTGCACCCAATCCTATGGATGTATTGTTGTTTGTCCAGTTAAATACCGTGCCTGCAATGGCACCGGTAAATGTAACCGGTGTTGTTAATGCGCCGGGGCATACAGACTGGTTTGGCACTGCATTTACAGTTGGTGTTGGATTAACAGTGATCGTAAATGAAACCGGTGTTCCTGTACAGGTTGTGCCTCCGTTTGTATATGTAGGCGTTACTGTTATAGTTCCTGTTATTGGAACTAAAGTTCCGTTGGTTGAGGTAAAGGAGATATCTCCGGTACCGCTTGCACCAAGTCCGATATTTATATTTGTATTGGTCCAGTTGTAAATGGTACCACTCACTGCACCGGTAAAGATGGCTGTAGTTATTGTACCTGCACAAACCGTCTGGTTTGCCTGGGGATTTACAGTTGGGGTTGGATTAACCGTGATCGTAAATGAAACCGGTGTTCCTGTACAGGTTGTTCCGCCGCTGGTATAGGTTGGCGTTACTGTTATAGTTCCGGTTATCGGAGCCACGGTTGCATTCGTTGAAGTAAAGGAGATATCTCCTGTACCCGCTGCACCAAGCCCGATATTTGTATTGGTATTGGTCCAGTTGTAAATAGTACCACTCACTGCACCGGTAAAGGTGGCTGTAGTTATCGTACCCACACAAACTACCTGGTTTGGCTGTGCATTTACAGTTGGTGTTGGATTAACTGTGATCGTAAATGAAACCGGCGTTCCTGTACAGGTTGTGCCCCCGTTGGTATAGGCAGGCGTTACTGTTATGGTTCCTGTTATTGGAGCCGTGGTTGCATTGGTTGAGGTAAAAGAGATATCACCTGTACCTGCTGCTCCAAGCCCGATATTTGTATTGGTATTGGTCCAGTTGTAAATGGCACCACTCACTGCACCGGTAAAGGTGGCAGTGGTTATCGTACCCACACAAACGGTTTGGTTGGCCTGGGCATTTACTGTTGGGGTTGGATTTACCGTGATCGTAAAAGTAATCGCAGTGCCATCACAACTTACACCGGAATTTGTATAGGTTGGTGTAACCGTAACAGTTGCAACCACAGGAGCAATGGTAATATTAGTTGCTGTAAAGCTGGCAATGTTGCCTGAGCCGGCAGCAGCCAATCCTATTGATGTTGTATTGTTGGTCCAGTTGTAAGCAGTAGTTCCTGCAGTTGAATAAACTGCTTCAACATACAGGCGTTTGCCCGTTCCGAAACAAGGATCTCCAAACTGTGCATTGGTTGCCGGAATGGTAACGCTGTTTTGTCCTATTGCCAATCCGGATACGATTGCCATACTGTTGGCAGCATGACATCCTCCAATTGAAAAACTTCCGCAAACACCATTTGGCGTACCATAACTGGCAAAAAGGATCGAGGTGAAAACCATTCCCGCCGGGGCTGTTAGTGTAAGGTTATTTCCTTCATTTGCCGTTGCACATATGGTACCTGTTGTATTGCCGCTAAAATTAACGGCAGTTGTTGGGGCCCCGTTGCATATCACCTGGTCGGCTACCGCATTAACTGTTGGAGTTGGATTGACAGTTATTGTAAAAGTAATTGGCGTACCGGAACAATTTGTTGCTCCGCCCATATCAGCAGTATAGGAAATAATATTCTGAAGCAGGTTTTGAGACTCTGTTGAAGGAGTATGAAAATTGGTGGTGGTTCTTGTTGCAAACATCACAAAACCACTGCCCCAGTTCAGGCTGCCCATAACCGATCCCGGGGAATCCCCGTTCATCAGGTTGGTGAGCCCGCCACCGGTAAGGTTTGCATGTGTATAGCTGGTACCGGAATAAGCAATTGCTACCGGTGTAAATGGACCCACATATACCGGATGTGCCGGAACTGCTGCAGTAACATTTGAACTATATGCCGGGTAAACACAGTTTACTCCTCCAAAACCCCAGTTCATACTTCCGCCTTCGTTGGGTGCAGCATTCATGAACAAACGCCCTCCTGCAGATACCCAGTTTTCGATGGTAGCTATATTGGCGGTTATAAAAGCATTCATTGCATTGGCATTGTTATCGGATCCTTCAATGAATACAAACCTGGTACCGGCTGAAAATACGGTAGCCGGGTTAACGCTGTAATTGGCAGCTGTCCAGTTGGAAGCCCCAAAAACTGCATTCATGGCATCGTCGTTAAGAGTTAAACCCCACGGATTCGCATTTCGTATGTAATAAATATTCGAAACGGTAACCGGTGTAACGGTTATGGTTGACACTACCGGTGACGTACCAGGATTGGTTGCAACAAATGAAGCAATATTGCCGGTGCCGCTAGCAGCCAAACCAATTGAAGTTTGATCATTGGTCCAGTTATATTCTGCACCTGCCGGAGCGCCGCTGAAATTTACAGCCGTGGTGTTTGCATTATTACAAACGGTTTGGTTTGGAACCGGGTTCATGGTGAATGGTACACAAATTGATTCAAAAGTCAGCATGTCCAAAACAACGTAAGGACCTTCTACCTCAATCCTGCTTATATTTCCGGAAGCACTGTTAAAGCCTAAAAAATGTGTCCGCCAGTTACTGGCGAAGCCTGTTGGTGTGGTAGTACAGGTTCCGATCAAAACGTTTGATGCATCGTAAATCCTAAGCGTGATCGTGGATGCTACGCAAGGTGCTCCTTCAACATATAAACCTACTTTACCTGCAAGTATTGGTAATGTAAAACTGATTATATCGGTTGGATTATTAAGATTTAAGGAAGCAGTACCACCGGGTACGTCTGCAGGTGTTGTTGTAGAATTACAAATACCCCATCCGGCACCACCTTTAGACCAGTCGGCCAGTATTGCCTGTCCAAACGAATTTGGAGAAGGTGCTGTTAATATAACACCACTGCTAAAAGTGAATGGTGTTACCGGTACATTATATCCACCGCCTCCAGAAGGATTATTGGCACCTGTTGGCACGCCTTCAAAGGATTCTGTAATGGCACCCGGGCCAAATGCCGGTACCGTTACACATTGCCCGAAATTTTTAACCGAGATAAACAGGAATAAAACAAGCAGGTTGGTTATGAGTAATTTTGATTTCATCTGTATTTATTTATAATGATTTGCTTTTTAATTAAAATGAAGAGACTGCCGGAGAGTCATTACTGGTATTTGAAACCGAAAATTTTCAGGTAAGCGGCATATTCAGCCGGGTAGCTTTTCTTCCACAGTTCATATGCATTTTGGGATGCAGCACCTGCGCCCTGTTGTTTTGCCGGCATATAGGCCGGGTGATTGGGACAAAGTTCCTTCATAAGTTTTGCCTGTTCCTGCTTTACCTGTGCTTCAGTTTTAGTAACTGTTTTGGCCATTAATACAGGAGAAACATCTTTTGAACGGTCGATGATACTGTTGCGGGGTGCCGGGTTTGTTTTTTGCAGTTGACCAAATGAAAAATTTGCCATGCCTGCGAATAAAAATACGAGTAATGCAATTTTCAATTTTCCCGTAACCCTGCTGTTAGATTTTGCGTGAGTAAAAAGAACCATGTTTTTTTGTTTTAAAGTGTTTACATTAAAAATGACCAAATCAACCCTGGGTTCATTGCTAAACCGGAGGTATAATGAAATTGGTGCAGGTATTTATATACAAAAAAGTTGTTACGGCTTTTACCTGTGGTAAAAGCCTGCGAACGGGCAGCCGGATAATCGGCACCCTTGATTAATAAAGCCTATATGAATTTGAAATTCAGCAGGTATCAGTTAACGTAAGCTTGGGTAACATCATTAATCATGCAAATAAGTGCATTTAACCAACATAAAAAATTTTGTTTTACAAGAAGCAAAAAATAAATGCAGGCAATAATCCATTTTTGCTGATCACTTTCCAGGGAAGTTTGGCAACACAGGAGGTAAATAATAATTATCCGGCGGGTTAAACGGAAAATGCTTCCGGATATTTTACAGGTATTCTTTCCTGTTATCGATATTATTATTAAATAACCACATTGATCATTTTGTTCTTTACAAAAATGATCTTTTTGGGTTGATTGCCATCAAGCCATTTTTTTACTATTTCATTCTGAAGAACAATTGCTTCAACCGCTGATTGTTCCAGGTCTAAAGCCAATTCAATGTTTGTACGCAGTTTACCATTGATGGAAACCGGGTATTCTTTGGTGCTTTCCACCAGTAAAGCAGGATTGTAGGCAGGGTATTCAGCATCCAGAACAGATCCTTCATTACCCAGCTGGCTCCAGAGTTCTTCACTGATATGCGGTGCGTAAGGTGTAAGCAGGATGAGCAACTTTTCCAGGATCTCTTTTTTATGGCATTTCAGGTCGGCCAGTTCGTTCACACAGATCATGAATGTACTGACGGCGGTATTGAAACTGAAACGTTCGGTATCTTCTTCAATTTTTCTAATGGTGCGGTGTAACGCTTTTAATTCAGGATCAGTCGGCTTGTCGTCATTCCAAATCTTAGCTTTCAGATCATCATTGAATAATCTCCAAAGCTTTCTTAAAAACCGATGCACACCTTCAATGCCCTTGGTATCCCAGGGCTTACTTGCTTCAACCGGACCGAGGAACATTTCGTACATGCGGAAG
>CAZBIK010000249.1:0-5497 GCA_964491955.1 uncultured Ferruginibacter sp. | reverse complement strand
CCCAGTTTCGACCACCAGGCAGCCAGTTTTGACCCTTCATGCTTTGGCTTAATTTTTTCAGGCAGCAGTTCGGTGTACATCCTGCGGATGGAAAAAGCAAAGAATAAAATAACCACCAGTTCCATGGTGATCACAGTAAGCAACATATAATATGCCGTTGCAGATAAGCCGCCGTAATTGGGCAATTGCTGTGCAACGGTTGCAGGCGTTGCATCCTGTGCAAATAAACCCTGTGAGAGCAATGCGCTTCCTGCCAGTAAGACAATGCTCTTCAAACTGGAAGCTGCTCCCTTGTTTTTATTAACGAGCTGTTTTCCCAAAGCCGTTAATACCTGGCCCATGCCCCAGATCACAAATGCCAGTACAATAATCATGATCATTAAGAGAACAGCCAGCTGGTTATACCCCGATGCTGCAGGCTGTGCAGCTGCCGGTGGCGTTGTTTGCGCTGTTAGCAGGGATGCTGTAAAAACAGGGATCACCATCAATGCCAATTTATGTTTAACTGATCTTAAGCAAATCATACTGAAAATTTTATTGGTTTGAGTTATTTAATTCTTCTTTTTCAAAAGGAAGATTGGATAATTCCTGTACCCTTTCCCGGTTCATTTTCTTTACAAAGACCAGCAGCACGATAAAAAAAACAAAGAAGATGAACAGCGATATCATGGGATAGATATTGATCCCGGCAATGGTTTCTGCGTATTGTTTGATGAATTTGAACATGGCTTATTTATTAAAAGTGGGTGAACTGTTTTTACTGATATCTTTTCCCAGCCGCTGCATATAGGCGATCAGGGCAATCACTTCCCGGTTTGCCGGCACTTCAATGCCTTCGATCTTTAAATTGATGCGGATGCCGTTTGCCTGTGCCATCAGGTCCTGGTTTGCCTGTTTTTCGTATCCCTTTTCATAAGGAACTCCCAGCGAACGCATGGCATTGATCTTGGCTGCTGTTGAAGCCGTATCCAGGTTTTGCGTGATCAGGAACGGGTATGCAGGCATGATGGACCCTTCACTCATGGAAGATGGTTCCCTGAAATCGCGGAAATGCCAGCCATCGGATTTCTTCAGGTTTCCTGTACCTTCCCTGGCCAGGTCGGGACCGATCCGTTTACTGCCCCATAAAAACGGCTCATCATATACGAACTCCCCGGCTTTTGAATATTCACCATAACGTTCCGTTTCGCTGCGGAAAGGCCGGATCATCTGCGAATGGCATACATAACATCCTTCCCGCACATAAATATCCCTGCCCTGCAATTCAAGCGGGGTATAAGGTTTTACACTGCTGATGGTTGGTACATTCGATTTGATCATGAACGTGGGAACCAGTTCAATTATACCACCGATCAGGATCACCACTAAACTTATGATCATGAACTGGATGGGTTTTCTTTCAATTACCCGGTGCCAGTGTTCGCCGGTATGTTTTTCATATACCTTGGGCAATGGCGCTGCCTCGGCTTCTTCATTGGCAACCAGTTTACCCTGCTTAACGGTTTTGTAAATGTTGTATAACATGATGATCACACCTGTCAGGTACAGGGTTCCGCCAATGGAACGCATGCTGTAGAATGGTTTCATGTAAGTAACCGTTTCCAGGAATGTATATTTCAACAGCCCGGCTTCTGTAAATTCTTTCCACATCAGGCTTTGCTGTATACCTGCCCAGTACATGGGTATGGCATAAAATAAAATACCCAGCGTGGCCAGCCAGAAATGATTGGCAGCCAGTTTTTTTGAATATAAGCTGGTTTTGAAAATACGCGGGATCAGCCAGTACAAAACACCGAAAGTGAGCATCCCGTTCCAGCCCAGGGCGCCCACGTGTACATGGGCAACGATCCAGTCGGTATAATGTGAAACCGCACTCACGCTTTTCAGGGAAAGCATGGGCCCTTCAAAAGTGGCCATACCATAAGCAGTAACGGCAACCACCATGAATTTGAGGATCACATCATCCCTTACCCTGTCCCATGCACCGCGCAGGGTGAGCAATCCATTGATCATGCCACCCCAGCTTGGGAAGATGAGCATCACAGAAAAAACCACGCCGAGCGATTGTGCCCAGTTTGGCAAAGAGGTATATAGTAAATGGTGCGGGCCTGCCCAGATGTATAAAAATATCAGCGACCAGAAGTGGATGATGGAAAGCCGGTAAGAATAAACCGGGCGGTTTGCCGCTTTTGGCATGAAGTAATACATCAGCCCCAGGTATGGCGTTGTGAGGAAGAATGCCACGGCATTGTGACCGTACCACCATTGCACCAGTGCATCCTGTACGCCGGAATACCAGCTGTAACTTTCGAGGAAAGAATAAGGCAGCTGTCCTGAACGCACAATATGCAGCACCGCAACCGTTACAAATGTGGCAATGTAGAACCAGATGGCAACATAGAGGTGTTTTTCCCTTCTTTTGATGATGGTTCCAAACATGTTCCAGCCAAAAACAACCCAGATAACGGTAATGGCTACATCAATAGGCCATATCAGCTCGGCATACTCGGCACCCTGGGTTAACCCGAGCGGCAGGGTGATGGCAGCCGCAACAATGATCAGCTGCCAGCCCCAGAAATGAATATTGCTGAGGGTATCACTGAACATCCTTGCCTTGCAAAGGCGCTGCAGGGAGTAGTAAACGCCCATGAAAATTCCGTTGCCAACAAATGCAAAGATCACTGCATTGGTATGCAGCGGGCGCAAACGCCCAAAGGAACCATATTGCGTAATGTTCATTTGCGGAAATACGAGTTGCAATGCCACCCATAAGCCTGCCAGCATGCCCACTGCACCCCAGATCATGGTGGCATAGGCAAAATTCTTTACTATCCGGTTGTCGTAATAAAATTTTTCTACCTGCATGTGATTATTTGGTTTGATTAAGTGTTTTGGTAATGGTTGGTTTTTTGGCCTTCTTTTTCAGCTCATCATCAAATAAGATCCGGATAGAAGGTGTAAAGTCATCATCGAACTGGCCGTTCCGCACACTCCATAAAAAAGCGGCAAGGAAACCCCCGGCTACTAAAATGCTGATACCGATCAGGATGAATAATGCGCTCAAAAAAGATGGTTTAAAATATGCCCAAAAATACCTGCATGGATAATTTTTGCTCCTGATAAACATCAAATCAAAATATGATTTTAATCAGGTATCATTTAAAGTCCCCTGGTACGGGCTGCCCACGCTGCATATAAACTCACGAACACCACAATACTGATACTGCTTGCCGGCATAAGGATGGCAGCGACCATGGGCGACAGGGTACCCTGTACCGCAAAGGAAAGTCCCACAAAATTGTAGAGGATGGACAGGATAAAACTGGCCATTACGATTTGTTTTCCTGCCCGGGCAAAGCTGATCAGTTTACCGAGCAAATGTACATGGCTGCCATCCAGTATGGCATCACTGGCCGGGGAAAACCGGGCCGAATTTTCAGAAACGGCAATACCCACCTGGCTTTGCATGAGCGCCCCGGCATCATTCAACCCGTCGCCGATCATCAATACGTTTTTTCCCTGCTGCTGCAGGCCTTTAATAAAATCAAGTTTTTGTCCGGGTGACTGGTTAAAACGGAGCAGCGTTCCAGGGCCGAATATTTTTTGAAGGTTTGATCTTTCCGAATCATTATCACCGGAAAGCACAAATACTTCATTGGATGATCTGACCTGGCTGATCATTTCACCAACACCCGGCCGGTAACTGTTTTGTACCAGGTACTTTCCAATATGAATTTTGTCCATCACCACATGAACCGATGTTCCGGTATCATGGGTTAGCAATTCCTGGTCGCCATGCACAAAACCCGCAGAGCCCATTTTAACAGGTATATCATATACAACTGCCTCCAGTCCCCTGCCCGTGTATTCTTTGAACCCGCTTACAGTTAATGAATTACCTGGCTCACTGTTTATGGACGCAGCGATCATTTTGCTCAGGTGGTGAGATGATTGCCCGGAAACGGTTTTAATGATGGCCAGTTCACGGTTGCCCAGGGGCAAACCTTCATAACTGACCGCAGCAGCATTGCTTTGCGTGATGGTACCGGTCTTATCAAATACAATTGTATTGATCTTAGCCAGCGATTCGATAACTGATGTATTTTTCAGGTAAAGTTTATTGCGGCCGAAAATACGGAGCATATTGCCATACGTAAATGTGGCAGAGAGCAACAGGGAACAGGGACAGGCTATGATGAGCACGGCAGTTACTGCAGGCAATATTTTTGTGGTATCCACAAACCACCAGAAAATACAGGTGGCAGCGGCAATACTGAACAATACGATGGTAAAATAGCGGCTCCAGGGGTGTATGAAAGATCTTTCCGCATTCTTTTTATTGCTGAAAACATCGTTGTTCCACAGCTGGGTAATATAACTTTGCGATGGTTCTTTAATGACCTCCAGTTCAATGGCAGAGCCCGTTTGTTTACCGCCGGCATAAACCAGTTCACCTTTTTGTTTATGAACGGCAGCATTTTCCCCGCTTACGAAACTGTAATCGATATTGGCTGTGCCCTTCATCAGCACCCCATCAGCCGGGATCATCTCTTCATTGCGGATGATGATGCGGCTGCCCTTATGCAATTGCGTTACCGGTATATTTTTTTCCTGCATCCCCTCTATTACCGTAACCCCGAGCGGAAAATAGGAACGGTAATCACGGTCAAATGAAAATGAATCATAGGTTTTGTTCTGGAACCAGCGGCCGATGAGCATGAAGAAAACAATACCCGTGCCCGAATCCAGGTAACCGGCCCCCTGGCCGCTGATGATCTCGTAATAGCTCCTGGCAAAAGTAACGATGATGGCCAGGGCAATGGGGGCATCAATATTTAAAAACCGCTGCCGCAGGCCTTTCCAGGCCGAAATGAAAATACCGGAAGCGCTGAAAAAAAGCACCGGGACGGACAGCCCGAGATTGATCCATGAAAAAGTTTCCTTTAACCCGGCTTCTTCTATATACCCCGATGAAAAATATTCCGGGAAACTCAGCATCATGATATTAGAGAAACAAAAACCGGCTACACCTATCCGGTATATCTGTTGCCGGTTAAAGGCCGGGCCTTTTTTTTCAACCGTATCCTTTAAGCTGATATAGGGTTCGTAGCCGATGAAGGCGAGCAGTTCCACCACTTTCCGGAGCGAGGTTTCCAGCGGGTTAAAATGGATGAATATTTCTTTTTGCTGAAAATTGACCAGCGACTTTTTTACCCCCGGTTCTATCCGGTGCAGGTTTTCGAGCAGATAGATGCAGGAAGCGCAATGCATCTGCGGTATGGAAAAGGAAACATTGACCTGCCCTTCATTCCTGAACCTGATCAGCTTTTGAATAACGGTATCATCATCGAGGTAGGCAAAACGTTCCGAAATGAATCTTCCTTTTGCTTTTATACCCGGCGTTTTATCCAGGTCGTAATAATTACAGAGGTTATTTTCATTCAGCAACAGGAAAACCTGTTTACAGCCGGTGCAGCAAAAATGATCGTCATCAATA
>CAZBIK010000248.1:1751-5525 GCA_964491955.1 uncultured Ferruginibacter sp. | reverse complement strand
TGATCCGGAGAAAGCAATACAGTTGCGGGAAGAATATCCCGATTGCATTTTACCCGGTTACCACATGAATAAAAAACATTGGAATACGGTCATTGTTGATGGCAGGTTATCTGCAAAACAATTAAAGGAGATGATCGATCATTCATACACATTGGTGGCTCCAAAAAACCGTATTAAATAACTTCCCAAAGTTCAAAACCTTGACAAAGTTTATCCCCGTTATTTCTTCTGATATTTCCAGTTCCTTCCTTTACCTTCTGCTATCCATTCCAAAGCTGTTGCCATCCTTTTGTTCCTGGTTTCTTCTGTCTTGGCCTCGGTGATCCATTCCAGGTATTCTTTTTTGTGGGAGTATGGGAAATTATCGAATACCAGTTTTGCTTTTTTATTTTTGGCAAGCGCTTTTGTAAAATAATCCGGCACCATCAATTCTTTTTTCTCTTTTTTTTTTGCCCTGGCAGGAAGTTTAATGCCTTTGTCGGTAAGCATCATCGCTTCTTTGATCCAGGCAGCCAGTTTTTTATCGGATGGCATGTCTTTTAAAGAAGTAAGTTTCCCCAGGTGCCCCATGGCCGTTTCTGATCTTGCATTTTCCAGGAGTACGGGATCTTTCATCAATGCAGCTTTCCAGAAACTCATTACCGCATGTTGTTTAAAGGAAGCCATATGACACAGGATCTCATTTTTATAATCAAAGAAAGGCATTCCCCATTTCATTTTTTCTTCCACATCCGGGCATGTTTTGTGTACCAGCTCACGGATATGGTTTAAAATGGGTTTTGCAAAACCGGCCGAATTGGCGATGTAAGCATCTATTGCTTTTTCTTTTTTTGCCATAATTATTCATTAATAAATAAGTGTTGTCAGCCTTGCCAGAATAGAAAACAGAGATACATATCGTTTTTAATTTTTTTTCTTTGCCGTACACATCCAATCCCAGGGATAAGGCTCAGCCAGCCACTTCGGCGGTTTATGAAATTCGGTGGTCCAGTCGTAATTTATTTTTTTTATCAGCTGTACTTCAAAACCTTCCAACGTAAGCAGCAATTCCAGTTCTTCCTTTAAATAATGTTTGGTGGGTACATCATCAATATCAGTAACTCCCTGTTTGATATTCTTCACCTGGTCAATGGCTTTTTTGGGTTCCGGGTTTTTGTCATGCTCCGCATCATCAACATTCCAGCGGTCTGCGATGATGTTGGTATATAATTTTGATTCCAGCGACGGTACTACAAGCACCAGCTCGCCGCCTGCATGCAAACACAGCGAAAGCGACTGGAAAAAATTGATCCTCTTTTCAAGGGAATGGGTGAGGATGGCATTGATGCAGATGGCCGTGTCGCAGGGTGTTACGGTCAGGTCATCGGCCGACATATCCAGCCGGTGGTATTCCACATTGTCAAAATCGGTATATTTTTCTTTTGCGATCTGCAGGTTCTTTGCAGAAATATCAGCAGCAATTACCAGTTTGAATTTTGGCGACAGTATGGGTATCCATTTACCAACAGCACAGCCGATATCCATAATGCTTTTTTCAGGAGAAGCCATTGCTTCAATGGCTGCAATGATGCTGCCCGACTTATCGTTTTGCAGCACATCAAAAATTTCTGTTTCATATTTTGGAGCGATCGTTTCCCAGTATTTTCTGTCCATATGGCCCTTTTTCGGATAATTGTGCAATAAATTTCAATGGAAAAGTTACAGGAAATAATGCCATTTTCAAAGCCGGGATAGTATTGGTATTTTAACTGGCAAGGAAATTTCCCTGTTTTTCAGGGAAAAACCACTAAAATAAACTGCAGGGATAAACTACTTTGGATTCAAAATTCAAACACATGATACACGAAGAAAAATTTTCGGAAAACCCACTCGAGAATATAAAAATTGAAAATGATATTTTGAAACTGGCTTTAAAAGCCCAGTATGGTGATGCTTTCTTTATGGAAAGCAATGACGGTCTGCCGCCGGAAATGGAAAACCTGTTTTTAAAGAATATCATCGCTTTTGAAAAGAACTCCGAAAATGCGGAATATACCACCGTGTATGAGAAAATAGGAAAACCAACATATAAACCGGCAAACCGGTTGAAACCTGCTGAAATAACTGCCGCCCTTAAGAAAATCACGGCCCTTATGGAACAACAGGGCGTTTGCCTGGATATTTGCCAGGGGCCTTATCCCGATGATGTAATTTATAGATTCATCACGGAGGAATTATTCAGCCAGGAGGTCCAGGCGGAACCCCTTCCTGGAGGGGTATGGCATTTCATTTACGAAGAATTTCACCCGAATGATAAACGGGATATGGAAAAAAATACCCATGAATTTTTGCTGCACTGGTTCAGCAGGGATATTAATGAATTCAGTACTGCTTTGGGTTACGAGATCCTCACCGCAGATGCCAGGCGGCTGAGCCGGGATGCCGTGATCAAAAAAATAAATATATTTTTTGATGCCTTTGAAACCTTTAAAGATGATGGTTATACCATTGATGAGATACATTTTGAATTTCCTGAACCGGAACATGGGTTGGGCCACGCCGAAGGCATGTTGAAATATGATGCCGTTATGGAAAACGGGGAGGTTCTTCATTATGAAGGTCCCTATAAACTGTATATGCAACGCAGGGATAATTACTGGACGATATTTTATTTTGTAATGCCTGGGTTTGTTTGGTAGTAATGATAACTTTGGCAAAGGTCAAAACCTTGCCAAAGTTTTTTTAATTATTTTCTGAACCGTTCACTCACCACCAGGTCTTTGCTCCCCGCAGTATACGCATAAAAACCTTCGCCGCTTTTTGCGCCCAGTTTGCCAGCCAGAACCATATTCACCAGTAAAGGGCAGGGTGCATATTTGGGATCACCAAATCCATCCTGTAAAACCTTTAAAATACTCAGGCAAACATCCAGTCCGATAAAATCGGCCAGTTGGAGTGGCCCCATCGGGTGGGCCATACCAAGTTTCATTACAGTATCAATTTCTTCCACACCGGCAACGCCTTCATATAAACTATAAACAGCTTCGTTGATCATGGGCATTAAAATGCGGTTGGCAATAAAGCCGGGGTAATCATTTACGGCGCAGGGAATTTTACCCAATTGTTTGCTTAATTCAACGATCGTTTCAGTAACTTCTTTTTTGGTGGCATATCCATTTATGATCTCCACCAGTTTCATCACCGGTACGGGGTTCATAAAATGCATGCCGATCACCAATCCGGGCCTTTGTGTAACAGCGGCAATTTTTGTAATGGATATGGAAGAGGTATTGGTGGCAAGGATACAACCTGCGGGTGCATAGGTATCCATCTGTTCAAAAATGGATAATTTAAGGTCCACATTTTCTGTGGCCGCTTCCACAACCAGCTGGGCATCCTTAACCCCTTCGGCAATGATGGAGAACACTTCAATATTTGCCAGGGTTGCTTTTTTTTGATCTTCAGTGATCGTTCCTTTACCAAGTTGCCTGTCTAAATTTTTATGAATTGTATCCATTGCCCGTTGCAGCTGTGATGGATTCACATCAACCAGGCTAACTTTAAAACCAGACTGGGCAAATACATGCGCAATGCCGTTTCCCATGGTGCCGGCACCGATCACACTAATATTCTTAATCATGATAATAATTTTTTATTCAGTAAAACGAAATACACGGATTGAACGAACTGCCCGTTACCAATTAACCTATAAACTATTTAAACGCATTGATCCCTGTTATATCCATCCCCGTTATCAGCAAATGAATATCATGTGTACCCTCATAGGTGATCACA
>CAZBIK010000248.1:0-1651 GCA_964491955.1 uncultured Ferruginibacter sp. | reverse complement strand
ATCCATCCCCGTTATCAGCAAATGAATATCATGTGTACCCTCATAGGTGATCACACTTTCCAGGTTCATCATGTGGCGCATAACCGGGTATTCGCCTGTAATGCCCATGCCGCCCAGCATCTGGCGGGCATCCCGGCAAATGTTTGTTGCCACTTCACAGGCATTCCGCTTGGCCATACTTACCTGCTGCGGTGTTACTTTACCTTCGTTCATCAGCACTCCCAGCCGCCAGTTCAGTAACTGGGCCTTGGTGATCTCGGTAACCATCTCAGCCAGTTTTTTCTGCTGCAGCTGAAAACTGCCGATGGGTTTTCCAAACTGGATCCTTTCCTTACTGTAGTTCAATGCGATATCATAACAATCCATCGCTGCGCCAATAGCGCCCCAGGCAATTCCATACCTTGCTTTGGTCAAACATCCCAATGGCCCTTTCAATCCCTTTACATTGGGTAAAATATTCTCTTTGGGAATTTTTACATTGTCGAAGACCAGTTCCCCGGTTGCGCTTGCACGCAGGCTCCATTTGCCATGCGTGGTTGGCGTGCTGAAACCTTCCATACCTCTTTCCACGATCACCCCTTTTATATCACCGGTGTCATCTTTCGCCCACACCACGGCCACCTGTGCAAAAGGTGCATTGCTGATCCACATTTTTGCGCCATTCAATAATACATGATCGCCGGCATCCCTTATGGTGGAGAGCATACCGCTGGGGTCGCTGCCATGATTGGGTTCGGTTAAACCAAAACAGCCCAGCCATTCGCCGCTGGCCAGTTTTGGTAAATATTTATTGCGTTGTTCCTCGTTGCCATATTGGTAAATGGGAAACATCACCAGGCTACCCTGCACACTGGCTGTTGAACGTACACCACTGTCGCCCCGTTCCAGTTCCTGCATCATCAAACCATAACTGATATAATCCAGTCCGCCCCCGCCATATTGCTCCGGTACGGTAGGGCCAAAACAACCCAGGTCGCCCAGTTGTTTGATGATCTGTTGGGGAAATTCGGCCCGCTGCGCATAATCTTCTATTATGGGCGATATCTCTTTTTTAACATAATTGCGGACAGTTTCGCGGATGAGCTTGTGTTCATCGGTCAGCAGTTCATCTACATTAAAATAATCCGGAGATTGAAAGTTGTCTGTTTTCGCAGCCATCGTCTTGTTAATTGGTTAAAACGTTAATTCGTTAAATCGTGGACACAGATCCTGCCATTCAGATTGGTATCTGTACCGCAAATATAAATACGTTGAATCAGAAGCAAATTTTTTGTTTTTTGCCCTGTATTATTTAATAAAACCCCGACAGGGCATATAGCCGCTGCCGGGGTCTATATTTTTTTTAAAAATTTTTAAAAAGGGATGCAACATTGATAAAATAACCGGGTCTCTTAACTATAAAAACCTGCATTTTTGGAATTAGCTGTATTGCCACAAAGGGATGAACTGATTGAACGCTGCCTGCAGGGTGACCGCCTTGGTTACCGGGAATTGTATGACCGTTACTCAAAGGCGATGTACAATACCTGCCTGCGTATATTAAATCATGCCACCGAAGCCGAAGATGTGCTGCAGGAAAGTTTTACAGAGGCTTTTAAAAACCTCGAAAAATTTGAATACAGGTCTAGTTTCGGGGGTTGGCTCAAACAAA
>CAZBIK010000247.1:0-5537 GCA_964491955.1 uncultured Ferruginibacter sp. | reverse complement strand
CAACAAATGGTGGAGCGGTAATATTTATGCCAGTGTATTGAATAATCATTTTAAAGGATTGGTGAACAATGAACCCATTTCCATCAGCAACCCGATGTTTATGGTGCAATTGCAGCAGCAGTTTAAATTCAGCAAAGGCTGGGCAGCTGAACTGAGCGGTTTTTACCGTTCCAAGGCAGTGGAAGGGGTGATCTTCATCAAACCAATGGCCCAGGTGAATGCCGGTATCAGCAAACAGGTATTAAAAAACCAGGGAAGTGTTCGCCTGAATGTACGTGATATTTTTGCCGGCGGCGTGTTCAGGGGTTACAGCAAATACGGAACCGTGGATGCCGACTTCAGGAATGTAAATGACAGCCGTGCTGTGAGCCTGACCTTCAGTTACCGTTTCAACAAAGGAAAACTGAAAGCCGGAAGCAGCAAAAGAAGCAGCAGTGCCAGTGAAGAGCAGAACAGGGTAAAGAGCGGGAATTGATCAGCTGTTAATAAAAAGAAGAAAAGAAGTGGTGCTTTTTGTAAAAACCTGTCGTCTTTGTGCGATAGGTTTTTTACTTTTGAAAAAAATACCAATATGCCATCATTTGACCTGGTTAGTAAAGTAGACCTGCAAACGCTCGACAATGCCATTAATACGGTGAGTAAAGAGATCACCAACCGCTTCGATTTTAAAGGTTCGCATGTAGTGATCGATCTCAATAAAAAGGAATACACGGTGAACCTGGAGGCCGACAGTGAAATGAAGATCCAGCAGATCATTGATGTGATGATCAGCCGCAGTATGAAACAGGGGCTTGCCGCTGAAGTGTATGACCTGGGCAAAGAGCCATTCCAGAGCGGCAAAGTGGTTAAAAAACCGGTGCCGGTACGCAACGGGATCAAACAGGAAGACGCCAAGAAAATAGTGAAACTGATCAAAGACAGCGGGCTGAAAGTGCAGGTAGCCATAATGGATGATATTATACGGGTGACCGGCAAAAAGATCGATGACCTGCAGGAGGTGATCCAGGCTTCAAAGGGCTGGAATGTGGGCATTGCCCTTCAATATATCAATATGAAAAGCTGATTTTAATGGATAACCGGATAATTGATAATTGATCATTTTCAAAAGCAAAGCAGGGTTGCATTATAAAAAGCCGCTTTAAAAAATGACATTATCCGTTATAAATTAGAACATTATCCGATTTCCTTGCTTTTTTTAACTAAAAATGCCTTAATTTTGCACTTTATCATAACTGTACGGCAAAATCCGTACGCAAAACAGTAAAACATATGAAAAAGGGAATTCACCCGGACAATTACAGGATGGTGGTTTTTAAGGACATGAGTAACGGAACCCAGTTCCTGAGCCGTACAACTGCTTATTCAAAAGAAAAGGTAACATACGAAGATGGAAACGAATACCCGGTGATCAAACTGGAGATATCAAATACTTCCCATCCATTTTATACCGGTAAGAACGTACTGGTTGATACGGCAGGAAGGATCGACAAATTCAACAAACGGTACGAAAAAAAGGCTAAATAATTTTATAGAGATCATTATCTTTATTTAAAGTTTGTTTTTCATGGCTATACTTTAAGTCCCTCCGGTTCTCCGGGGGGATTTTTATTTTTTGTAGTTTTACCAAATGCTAAAGCTCATTTTTACAGAAGAATACTGTAAGCCGGAAAATCTCCATCCTTTTACCTATACCCGCCACATCCAGGATATCCGGGTAGGCATTTTAACCATCCGCGAAAAATGGGAATGGTACTTTAAAACCGCCTCTGCCAATAAATGGGAAGATCATTACCTGGATAATGAACAATCCGTTAAAATTGAAAAAGCGATCGGGAAAGATGAATACCTGCTGATACACGCCAACGTATTACCCACAAAAGCGATCATCAGCAAATTAAAGAAACTGCAGCACGGTGAATTCCTGACCACCGGCAGTGAGGGCGGCATGGCATATAAATTTTCGGAAAAGGAAGTGCTGGGCCTGCATAAAATAAAGGTCAACAGATCCATATTGTTCAAAGGAGAATTAAAGGCCATTCATTATCCCTGGCAGATCTTCCAGATGAATGACTGGGCAATACGGGCCGATTTTGATATGATCACATCGGGCCGGAAAAGCAGGCCCATTTCCAAAACCAATAAACTGATAAAACCTTCGGGCATTTTTGCAGAAGCAGGTGCAAAAGTTGAACATTGTATTATAAATGCTGCTGAAGGCCCGGTCTATATCGGAAAAAATGCCCGGATCATGGAAGGCAGTTTACTGAGGGGCCCGATCGCCATTTGTGAAGGCGCTGTTGTGAAAATGGGCACTAAAGTTTACGGGGCCACAACCATTGGGCCCCATTGCATGGTTGGCGGCGAAATCAAAAATTCGGTGCTGTTTGGATATAGCAACAAGGCCCACGACGGGTACCTGGGTGACAGTGTGCTGGGTGAATGGTGCAACCTGGGCGCAGGTACCAGCAACAGCAATGTAAAGAACAATGCCGGTGAAGTAAAGTATTGGGTGGATGCGGATAAAAAAGAGATCAGTGCGGGAAATAAAGGCGGTTTGCTGATGGGCGATTATTCCAAAGCAGCCATCAATACTTCATTCAATACGGGCACGGTAGTGGGCGTTTGCTGTAACCTGATCACACCCGGACTTACACCCAAGCTGATCCCCAATTTTTCCTGGGGCGCTGATGGTATTACCAATTATAAACTGAACAAAGCTTTGGTGGATATTGAAAACTGGAAAAAAATGAAGGGACTGGATATGACTGCCCGGGAAAAACAAATTTTGACAGATATTTACAAACTATACTAAAACAACCGAAACATGCGTAAACAAATTGCTGCAGCCAACTGGAAGATGAATTTAACCCTGCAACAGGCCCAGAAATTACTCGACGACCTGCACACCATTACCTATAACCTCAACAACAACCAGGAAGTGATCTTCGGCGTACCTTTTCCCTACCTGGCGCAGGTTAAGCATAAACTGGCCGGGCGAAATAATGTTTTTGTAGCGGCCCAGAACTGTTCGGATAAAAAAAGCGGTGCCTATACCGGAGAAGTAAGTGCCGAAATGCTGAAAAGTATTGCAGTGGATTATGTGATCATCGGCCACAGCGAAAGGCGTGAATATTTTAATGAAAGCCATGCCATGCTTGCCGCGAAAATTGACCTTTGCCTGGAACATGGGTTAAAACCAATCTTTTGCTGCGGCGAGCCGTTATCGGTCCGGGAAGCGGATACACAAAACAGTTATGTGGAAACCCAGTTACAGGAAAGCCTGTTTCATTTAACGGCTGCACAGTTAACCGGGTTTGTGATCGCTTACGAACCCATCTGGGCCATTGGTACCGGTAAAACTGCCAGTAACGAACAGGCGCAGGAAATGCATGCACATATCCGCAGCGTAATGGCAAACCAATACGGGGCCGAAGTAGCCAACAGCATTTCTGTTTTATATGGCGGCAGTGTAAAAGCAAATAACGCAAAGGATATTTTCGGTCAACCCGATGTGGATGGCGGCCTGGTGGGTGGCGCCAGCCTGGTTGCTGCCGATTTTGCCGCGATCATCAATAGTTTGAAATAGCTTACGAACTGCAGCAAAAGATCAGTAAGCAGGAATCTTGAATTCCGGGCGGGAAACCCGGGTAAAATAAATTTCATGTACAGGTATGCAGGCAGGTAGCGCTTTAATGCAAAGTATGTTGTGGCGCGGCCTGTATTATGTGGCTGCTTTTATCATCAATATTTTAATTGCCCGGCATTTTGAGGCATCAGTCAGCGGCAACATTTATTTCATCAGCAGCCTGTATGCACTGGTACTGCTTTTTACAAGCCTGAGCCTGGAATCTGGGATCATTTATTTTACGGCCAGGCAGGAGATCAATGCGGCCAGGCTGTTTAATTTTTCCATCATTTGGTCACTGGTTACCGGGCTGATCACTTATTTGCTGGTTCATTTCTTTTTTACGGGTCTGTACCAGGGTATTCCTGCACAACTGCTGGTCTTTTCTTCGGTTAGCTTTATTGGCGGCAACCTGTTGACCACGTATTGCTCAGGATTTTTTTATGCCCGGAATAATTTCTTTGTACCCAACATCATCATCATTATCTCCACCATTATTTTAATTGTACTGATCCCCTATGGAGGCAGGTCGGTAATACCTGCCATAGATGATGCTAATTATTTTTATATTTATTTTGGTTCATTCTTAATGCAGGGTATATGTATTGCCATTGCTGCCGGGATAAAATATATAAAGCAGGGCCTGCTGCAGTTTTTATCCAGGCAGGAATTTAAACTGTTGTTCAAATATTGCGGAATGGCTTTTTTGGGCAATATCATTTTTTTTCTCCTGTACCGGGTCGATTACTATTTTGTTGAAAAATATTGTACTGCCGCAGAATTGGGCAATTACATCCAGGTTTCAAAACTGGTACACCTCTTTTTTATACTGCCTACCATACTTGCGGGTGCAGTATTTCCCATAACTGCCGGAGGTAAAAATGAAAATATACATTCATGGTTAACCCTTTTATCGAGGTGCATTTTTTCTTTGTACAGCCTGGTATGCGTGGTTCTGGCAGTAACCGGAAAATGGCTTTTCCCGTTTGTGTTTGGTGAAAGTTTTACGGATATGTACCTTTCGTTTTTGTGGCTGATACCGGGTATTTTATCCCTATCGGGCATATTTACTTTGACTGCCTGGTTTGCGGGAAAAGACAGGATCAGCGTTAATATCACCGGGTCGGTTCTTGCATTGGCCGTGATCCTTGCCGGGGATATGATCTTTATTCCAACCCATGGCATCATGGCAGCAGCCATGGTCAGCAGTGCCGGTTATATCGTGTACCAGGTTTATATTATCTCCGTTTTCAGAAAAGATTATCCATGTGCTGTTGCCGATTTTTTTATCTTTAGAGCATCTGACTGGCAACAGGTAAAGAAACGCATTGCAGATACAATCAAAACAAAAAATGAAAGTTAGCAGCAACGATCTGTACACAGGCGGTGAATACTTTACAAAACATCCGGATTGGGATATCGGCGATGCAGGGTGGAAAACGGCTGTGATCTTTGACCTGCTGAAAAAAAACAAAATTGCAGTTAGCGATGTGATCGAAACAGGCTGCGGTGCCGGGGGTATACTTGCAACACTTGCTGACCTGGATCCCGGTATTAAAACGTTAACTGGTTATGACATATCGCCGCAGGCGATCGGCCTGGCCAGGAAAAATGAATCGGACAGGATCCGTTTTTATAATGCTGATATTACTGCAGAAGAAACCAAACAAACCGAATTAATGCTGGTGATCGATGTGGTAGAACACGTGGATGATTATTATGGGTTTTTACGGAAACTAAGGCCGAAAAGCAAATACTTCATGTTTCATATTCCGCTCGACCTCAGTTGCAGAACCATAAAGAAGCCGCATGTGATGCTGCAGCAGCGGGAATCGGTAGGCCACATTCATTATTGTACCCGGGAAACGGCTGAATGGGCCCTGCAGGATACCGGCTATGAGATCATTGACTG